>JAJNDL010000217.1 GCA_021156385.1 Moraxellaceae bacterium
AGGCTTCCGCAGCGGGCAGCGCGGAAAGAGCACTCGGGATGCTGCGATCGAAATGAAAAACAGCATGCGGTTCGCGCCAGCCCGGCTGGCACCGGCACTCGTCCCTCCTGCAGCAGCGATGGCGGGCTGAATCATGTTCAGCCTGCTCATCATCCTGCTTGGCCTCTTCATCGGTGTGCCACTGCTGCTGCGCAAGCTGGGCCGGACCCCGATGCGCCGCTTTCCTGCCAACTCCGGCCCAACCGATAGCTGGTCGTCGCCCGACAACCGCATGCTGTCCCTGGACACGCCGATGCCGGAGGGCTCCGCGGAAGACAAGGCCAGCGACTGCGGCAGCGACGACCGCGGCTCCAGCGACAGTGGCAGCGACTGCAGCAGCGACAGCGGCAGTAGCAGTAGCAGTAGCAGCGACTGACCACGGAGCCGATGACCCATGCCTTCCCCTTCGCATAACAGCACGCTGCCCTGCGGCGCCTCCATGCCGATACTTCTCGCTGCGCTGCTGCTCCTGCCACTACCCGCCGCCGCGCGGGAGTTGGCCGACCGGGTGCTCGTCGACAAGAGCGAACGCCGGCTCTACCTCTACCGCAAGCAGACGCTCCACGCCGCCTTCCCCGTCGCTTTCGGCGCGAACCCGCGCGGCCACAAGCAGCAGGAAGGCGACGAGCGCACGCCGGAAGGCCGCTACGTGCTCGACTACCGCAAGGCGGACAGCGATTACTACAAGTCCATCCACATCTCCTATCCGGCCGCGCGCGACATCGCGGCCGCAAAAAAGCGCGGCGTCCCGCCGGGCGGCTTCGTGATGATCCACGGCCAGCGCAACGGCTTCGGCTGGGCCGCCTTCCTCACGCAGCGCTTCGACTGGACCAACGGCTGCATCGCGCTGCGCAACGCGGACATGGAGGTGGTCTGGCAGTCCGTGCGGGCTGGAACGCCGATCGAAATCAGGCCATAGTCACGGCATCACGCCGCGGCGAACGAGCGTCCGCTTCGCCGGACCGGGACCACAAGAAACGCGGCCAGCCGCACAGGCAGGGAGCCGGCAACGCATGGGCGATCTCACCTCCACCCGACTGATCGTGCTGAAGGGCCTGCTGTTCCTGCTCATCGCCCTGCTCTGCGCCGCGCTGCTGCTGCAGCAGTCGCCCGACCTCCGGACGCTCGCGCTGGTGGCCCTCCTGGCCTGGGCCGCGGCACGCTTCTACTACTTCCTGTTCTACGTGCTGGAGAAATACGTCGATCCGGAGCTGCGCTACGCCGGCGTCATCGCGCTCGTGCAGGCCCTGCTCCGCCGACGCCGGCCCTGATTCCGTCCGGGGCCGGACAGGGGCGGCCCCGGATGCATTCCCACCCCCGAGAGGAAACAAGAAAAATGGAAGGACAACACTACGCCGGCTTCTGGATCCGCACGGCCGCCACGCTCATCGACTGCGTCGTGCTCGGCATCATCATCTACCTGCCGCTCACGCTCATCTACGGCCCGGAGTACTGGGTCAGCGACGAGTTCATCCAGGGCTTCTGGGACGCCGTGCTCAGCCACCTGCTCCCGGCCGTGCTCGTGATCTGGTTCTGGCGCAAGCATCGCGGCACGCCGGGCAAGATGCTGCTCAAGCTGCGCGTCGTCGACGCCGAAACCGGCGACACGCTGACCCTGCCGCAGGCCATTGGCCGCTACCTCGCCTACATCCCCGCGGCCCTCGTGCTCTTTCTCGGCTTCATCTGGGTCGGCTTCAGCGGCCGCAAGCAGGGCTGGCACGACATGATGGCGGGCACTGTCGTTGTGCGGGAGTGATCCGGCGCTGCCGGATCAGGGAGGATGCCGCATGCAGGGGCGCGAGATCATCGGCCTCATCCTGCTCGCGATGGCGTTTGCCTTCGCGCCGCTCGGGCACTGGGTCGACCGCAGCTGGTATATCGCCGCGCTCGTGGCCGCCGTGACCGGCATCCTCCTGATGTTCACCGCGCGCGTGGCGCGACGCTTCGCGCGGAACTACCGCACGGAGAACGACAGTTCGCCGGACCTCGACGGCTTCAGCGACTTCCACGACGACCATTAGCACCCGACCTGCGCGCCGCTCCTGCGTGCGCGCATTCACCTCGTTTTCCCGCTTGCGCCCCGCGCGCCAGCTGCCTATAAAGCGCGTCCCTTCACGTTCCATGCGGCCGCGCGCCGCTACACTGGAATCGCACAGTCCGTCACAGGAGAAGTCGTGCAAGGCACCATCGCGCAACTGCTCTGCCTCGTCGCCTACGGCAACAGCTTTCTTGCCGGCCGGCCACTGCAGGAATTCTTTCCGCAGCACGGCACCTTCCGCCACTGCGAGTTCATCCACTTTGCCACCCTCGAGGAACGCGACGGCCAGTGGCTCGAGAGCCCCTACGCCGACAACCCCTGGCGCTGGCTCGAGGCACTGAAGAAAGCCGGCGTCGTCGCGCTGAAGGCGATTCACGTGCCGCGCCACGAGAACGGTCTCGCCGATCGCCTCTCGGCCGGCAGCGTCGGCGGTGGCGGACGCTGGCTGCTGGAGTGCGTGATGCCCGCCGGTTCCGATCTCTGGGAAGCGCGCTGGGAACCCGGCGCCCGCGACGCGGCCGGGCAGTGCCTCTGGCAGGTGACCTACGGCCGCGTCGCGCAAGGTCTCGCCATGCCGCCACAGGCGCTGCCCGGCCTGCCTGAGCTGCATCGCGACCTCGCCCTCGCGCTCGCCGACCTGCGCGACTTCGCCGATGTGCAGGGACAGCCGGAGTTCGGTGCCTGCTTCGACCGCGCGTTGCGCGCCCTCGCCGGCGCCGGCAACGGCGCCACGCGCCTCGCCCCGCCGGACTGGCTTGCGCCCGCGGCCGAGCAGCTCCTGCAGGCCTGCCAGCGCGCCTGGGTGTTCGGCGGCACGGGCTCCTGGAACGATGTCGCGTTTGACGACGCACCTACGCAGCAGCGCTACGCAGCGCTCTCCGACCAGCTCTTCGCGCTGCTCAACACCAGCCTCGTCGCCGCGACGAATTCGCACCTGCCGGCCGACGACGCACCCGCCGCGCCACCGCCCCGCCCCTGGTGGAAACTCTGGTGACGGCCGCGCCGGCAATCTGGCCCGCATTGCCTTGCCTCGCGCGAAGGCCGGCCGGTATAACCGCTGGAACTCGGGCGCCGCCTGCGGCGCCCACCCTACACAACGACGGTGCGCGACACCCTCCGCCGTACAGGAATTCCGGGACATGAGCACCGCAACCTTCTTCGACATGGTGGCCGCCGGCGGCACGACCACGGCCGACGCCCTCGCTCTCTTCGACCGCCTCGAGCCGGTCGCCACCGGCTTCATGCTGGGCGCGTGGAAAGGCGCAGGCTTTCCCACGCACCATCCGCTCGATGGCGTGCTCGAGGCCTATCACTGGTACGGCAAGCGCTTCGAGAATCCGGAGGACGTGCACCCGCTGGTGTTCGCCACCACGGGCGGCGAGCTCGTGAGCGTGAACCCGCTGGTGTTCCTGCCCGCGCTCGGCCTGCTGCGCAGCGGCGCCTTCCCGAAAAGCGCGGCGGCCGGCAAATCCTTCCAGCTCGGCCTGCCGCTGATGGCGACGCGCCGCTCCTGCGCACGGCTGCGCATGACGGAGTACCGCGGCAAGGCAAGCGCGACCATGATCTACGACGCGCTGCCCATCAACGACGTGTTCCGCCAGGTCGACGCCGACACCGTGCTCGGCGTCATGGACCTGAAGGGCATGGCGCAGCCGTTCTTCTTCGTGCTGCGCCGGGAGTAGGCATGTCGACGCCGGCCAAGGTCTTCACGCCCGCCCTGCGCAGCGTCGTCGCCGAGCCGCTGCGCGAGGCCGGCTTCACCTTCGACGGCAGCCGCACCTTCCGCTGCGTCGCGGCCGATGGCAGCGCCGCCCGCATCATCAACTTCCAGCTCGGCCAGCGTGC
>JAJNDL010000218.1 GCA_021156385.1 Moraxellaceae bacterium
GGCTGGTGGAAGAGCCTGGAAGGCTGGCGCGAGCAGACCGCCGGCGTGCTGGAATGGAGCATGATGGCGCGCGCCGCGCTGATGCTGGGCCTGCTGCTGGCCCTGCAGGCCGGCGTGCTGCTTTACCTGCTGGTCACGCCGCATGTGCCGGGCGCGGCGGCGCAACTGGACATGGGCGTCGTGCGCCTCCTGACCTGGGTGCAGCTTGCGCAATGCGCGGTGTCCGTGCTGCTGCTCGGGCTGGCGCTGCACTTCCGCCGGCGCGGGCGGACGGACAGCCGCTGGTTCGAATACCTCACCACGCAGTATTTCGCCGTCGCGGCGGCGAGCATGGTGTTCGACATCGGCATCCTCGGCATCTCCACCGGCGGCATCCTCACCGTGGGACCGATGGTGGGCTTCATCCTCTTCCGCCGCGCGCCCGTGCTCGCCGCCACGGTGACCTCGGTGACCTGCATCGTGGTGCTGGCCTATGCCAGTGCGCTGGGCTGGGTGCCCTATGCGCCGATGGCCTCGCTGACAGTGCCCGGCTGGCAGCTCGCCACGCCGTTCTGGGTGTTCACCCACTATCTCTTCTTCGTGCCGGTGATGGGCGTGGGCCTCATGCTCGCCGTGCAGATCTTCGGCCGCTGGCGCGAGCGCGAGGCGCAGTTCCGTGCGCTCAGCCTCACCGACGCGCTGACCGGTGTGCACAACCGGCGCAGCATCCTCGCGTTGCTCGACCGCGAGGTCGCACGCACCTTCCGCCTCGGGCCGCCGCTCGCCGTGGTCATCCTCGATCTCGACCACTTCAAGAAGATCAACGACACGTACGGCCATCCCACCGGCGACCGCGTGCTGCAGGAGGCCGCGCGCGCGCTCACCGCCAGCCTGCGCAAGAGCGATGCCGTGGGCCGCTATGGCGGCGAGGAATTCCTGCTGCTGCTGCCGGATACCAGCATGGAAGGCGCGGTGGTGCTGGCCGAGCGCTGCCGGCAGCAGGTCGCCGCGCTCGAGATCAGCGCGGACAACGGCGAGCGTTTCCGCATCAGCGCCAGCTTCGGGCTGGCCAGCAACGAGAAGGACTATTGCCTGTACGGCGAAACCTTGGTCAAGGTCGCGGACGGCGCGCTTTACCGCGCCAAGGAAGGCGGCCGCAACCGCGTCGAGGCCGTGCTGGCGACCACGCGCTGACGCGCGGGCCGTACGATTTTCCGATGGCCCGGTCACGGGCCTTGTGGTCGTCTCGCAAGGGGCGGACCTGCCCGCAGGTCCGCCCCTTTTGCATCCGGGTCCGCTCCCGCGCCGGTGTCGGCCGGGCTGGCCGATCCGGGCACGCATCTGGCCGGCAGGGATGTCGGCGGCCTGCGCACAATGCCGGCTCGGGCGCGATGTCCCGAACGAAAACAACAAGAACATGGAGGTTCCCATGCACCCTGTCCTCGCCGTCGCCGGGCGGGCGGCCGGGGCCGTGGCCCTGTGGCTGCTGCTCCTCGTCGCCGCGTCCGCCGCGCACGCCAATCCCTATGCCGGCTACAGCAGCGCCACCTACGGCGGCACGTCCCGCTGGCTCTGCCACCCGCAGCTCGCCACCTGGAACGACAGCTGCCGCGGCACCCTCGACGCGATCGCGGTTGAGGCCGGCGGCGCCTGGTCCATCCGGGAATCCAGGCCGGCCACGGACGCGAAGGTGGACTGCTTCTACGTCTATCCCACCGCGAGCACCGACCTCGGCGCCAACTCCGACTTCTTCCCCGGCGACCAGGAGAAACAGACCACGCTCATGCAGGCCGGCCGCTACCGCGAGGTATGCCGGATGTTCGCGCCGGTCTACCGCCAGCGCACGCTGACGTATCTCGCGCTCGATGCGCTGGCCGACAGCCTCGTCTCCGACGAGACCGCGGCGCGCGCCGCGGAGCTCGCCTATGCCGACGTGCGCGACGCCTTCCGCCACTACATCGCGCAGCACAACCAGGGCCGCGGCTTCCTGCTGATTGGCCACTCGCAGGGCTCGCGCCTGCTGAGCCGTCTCATCGCCGAGGAAATCGAGAAGCAGCCCTATCTCGCGCAGCGCCTGATCGCCGCGCACCTGCCGGGCTTCAGCGTGCTGGTGCCGAAGGGTGCCGACGCCGGCGGCACGTTTGCGACGACGCCGGCCTGCCGCCATGCCGCGCAGACCGGCTGCGTGGTGGCCTATTCGGCCTTCCGCCAGGGCGACCCCGAGCTTGCCACGCCACGCTTCGGCGTGAGTCCCGATCCCGCGCTGCAGGCGCTCTGCGTCAATCCGGCCGCGCTCGCGGGCGGCAACGCCGTGCTCGAGCCCCATATGCCGTTCGCCATGCCGCCGGCCTTCGCGCTGCTGCTGAAGCCGCGCGGCAGCGGCGGGCCTTATGCCAGTGCGCTGCACAACGCGCTCATCCTGAAAAGCTACACGCCGTTCTTCACGGTGCCGGGCCAGGTCTCCGGCCAGTGCGTGGTGAACGCGGCGGGCACCAGCTACCTCGAGGTGCGCATCATGGCCGATCCCGCCGACCCGCGTGCCGACGACTACCCGGGCGAGCTGCAGATCGTCACCGGCTGGGGCCTGCACCTGGTCGACATCAACCTCGCCGCCGGCAATCTGGTGAAGCTGGCGCGCAGCCAGAGCCAGGCCTGGCTGGCACGGCAGTAGGAAGCCTTTTCCTGGCAAGCGGGCCCGCGTATGCGGGCCTTTTTTTGCCGGCAGCCGGCGCGCAGGAGGAGGCGGCCGGCAGCGCCTGACGCGTGCACAAAATTCGCGCCAGGCGGTTGGAGGGCGCAGGGTTCGGGTCAATAATCGCGGCAGCTGCACCGCCTTCCACAACGCTTGATTTCCCATGCCCAGTCCCGTGACCCGTCGCGCCCTCCTTGCCGTTCTTGCCCTGGTGGCCTTGCCCCTGCAGGCGGCCGATCCCAAGCCGCCGTCTGCCGGCTACGGCGACAGCCGCTGCGTCGCGCTGCTCAAGGCCAACCGCTACAGCGAGGCGCTGGCGCCCTGCGAGGTGGACGCGGAGCGCGGCGATGCCTTCGCGCAGAGCAATCTCGGCGTGCTGTATTTCCGCGGTCTCGGCGTGCGCCAGGATTTCACCCGCGCCTTCGCCTGGAGCGCGAAGGCGGCGCAGCGCGGCCACGCGCCGGCGCATGCGCTGCTGGGCGTGCTCTACGAGAACGGCCAGGGCACCAGCCGCAACCTGGTGAAGGCGCGCGAGTCGTATCGCCAGGCCGCACAGGCCGGCGATGCACGCAGCCAGTTCAATCTCGGCCGCTTCTACGAGCGTGGCATCGGCGTTCCGCCGAGCGCGGCGCTGGCGGCGGAGTGGTACGGGAAAGCCGCGGCGCAGGGCCATCCCGGCGCCGCGCTGTATCTCGGCATGATGAACATCCAGGGGCGCGGCGTGGCGAAGAACGTCGCGAAGGGCGTCACGCTGGTGCGCCAGGCGGCCGCGACCGGCGATGCGCCGGCGCAGGTGGCGCTGGGCGGCCTCCATCTCATGGGCACCGGCATGAAGAGCGATCCGGCCGCGGCGGCCGGCTGGTTCCGCAAGGCGGCGGCGCAGAACTATCCCGACGGCCAGGCCGAGCTCGCCAAGCTCTACGTGACCGGCCGCGGCGTCGAGCGCGATGCCGAGAAGGCGGTGGCGCTGCTGCTGCAGGCGCGCGCCGGCGGCCATCCGCAGGCGATGAAGCTGCTCTACCAGCTCGCCGTGATGCTGGTGAACGGCGACGGCTTTCCGCAGCGCCCCGGTGCCGCGCACACGCTGGCTGCCGTGGCCAGCCACTACGGGTATGCCGAGGCGGCCAAGCTCGTCGTGTTCATCGAGCAGAACGTGCCGGCCGACCAGTTGCCGGCGCTGCAGGCCGAAACCGCGGCGCGCCTCAAGGAATGGACGGCGGCGGCGAAGAAGGTGCAA
>JAJNDL010000219.1 GCA_021156385.1 Moraxellaceae bacterium
CGCGGTTTCCGTGCTGTTCACGATGAACGCGGTGTGAGCCACGAAGCTGGCGGCCAGCAGGGCGGCCCAGCGCCCAGTCCCCTTGTTTGCCATCGTCCTGTCCCCGGGAAGTCCCGGCGATTATAGCGGGGCGGCGAGGGAGGGCCCATCCCGGGAGGCAGCAATTTGCACAGGGCTTGGATACAATCGCGGCAACACAAGAACAGTGTCCAGCATGCGCGAAATCATCCTCATCACCGTCGCCGGTCCCGATCGCCCCGGCATCAGTGCCCGCCTCACCCGCATCCTGGCCGATCATGCCGTCAACATCCTCGACATCAGCCAGGCCGTCATTCACGACCACCTCTCGCTGGGGATGCTCATCGAGACGCCATCCGAGCAGGAATCCGCGCTGCTGATGAAGGCGGTGCTGTTTGCCGCACACGCGCTCGGCCTGACCGCGCGCTTCACGCCGATCTCCGCCGAGAGCTACCAGCACTGGGTGGCGGGGCAGGGCAAGCCGCGCTACATCGTGACGCTGCTGGCGCGCAAGATCACTGCCGAGCATATCGCCGCGGTATCGGCGCTGGTGGCCGACAATGGCCTCAACATCGATGGCCTGCAGCGTCTTTCCGGTCGCGTGCCGCTGGAGAACGAGGACCAGCGCAGCGCGGCCCGCAAAGCCTGTGTGGAGTTCTCCGTGCGTGGCGAGCCGCGCGACATCCAGGGCATGCGTGCCGAATTCCTTCGCCTCGCCAACGAACTCAACCTCGACATCGCCTTCCAGAAGGACAACGCCTTCCGCCGCAACCGCCGCATTGTCTGCTTCGACATGGACTCGACGCTGATCGAGCACGAGGTCATCGACGAACTGGCGCACGCCGCCGGGGTCGGTGAGCAGGTGGCTGCCATCACCGAGCGCGCCATGAATGGCGAGCTGGACTTCACCGAGAGCTTCAAGGCGCGCGTGGCGCTGCTTAAAGGTCTGGACGAGTCGGCCCTGTCGGGAATCGCGGCCCGCCTCAAGCTGAGTGAGGGCGCGGAGCAGCTGATCGGCACGCTGAAGGCGCTGGGCTACAAGACCGCCATCCTCTCCGGCGGCTTCACCTATTTCGGCAAATACCTGCAGCAGAAGCTCGGTATCGATTACGTGCACGCCAACGAGCTGGAGATCGTCGACGGCAGGGTGACCGGCAATGTCATCGGACGCGTGGTCGACGGCCAGCGCAAGGCGGAGCTGCTGCGCGAGATCGCCGCGCGCGAGGGCGTGAACCTGGAGCAGGTGATTGCCGTGGGCGATGGTGCCAACGACCTGCCCATGCTGGGCATCGCCGGCCTCGGCATCGCCTTCCGGGCCAAGCCGCTGGTGAAGCAGAACGCCAAGCAGGCGATCTCGACCTTGGGTCTGGACGGCATTCTCTACCTGCTCGGCGTGCGCGACCGCGATCTGGAGCTGCCACGCTGAGTGGCGCAGTTCGCACCAAAAGAAAAGCCGGCAATTGCCGGCTTTTCTTTTGGCGTGCCAGGGCTCAGCCCTGTGCCTCGTAATGCATGGTGTCGCCCGGCGGCTGCAGGTAGTAGCCCTGCAGGTACTGCACACCGAGGGTCCACAGCTTGGACAGCGTCTGCGCGTTTTCCACGAAGGAGACGATGACCTTCTGGTTCTGGGCGAGCAGATCCGAGGTGATCTTCTTGATCGCACCCATGTTTTCCTCGTTGCTCAGATCCTGCGTGAAGGAGCGGTCCAGCTTGATGTAGGAAACCGTCACATGCTTGAGCGTGTTGAGGGGGTTGAGGTTGGTGCCGAAATGGCAGATCGCCACCGGACAACCCGCCTGTGTCAGCGCGGTGGTCTGCTCCTTGGCGGCCTTGAGGTAGGTCACCATGTCGTTCTCGGTGAACTGCAACACGATCGGGCTGCCGTTGGGATCGATGGCTTTCGACAGCTTGCTGATCCATGCAGCCAGCGTGCTGTCCTGCAGGGACTCGGCGGTGAGGTTGAGCAGCATGCGGCTATTCGGGGCCTTCTTGGTGTGCTCCTTGAGCTGCTTGGCGGCATTCAGCATCACCCAGCGGTCCACCTTGGCGCCCAGCTGGTGACGCATCGCTACCGGCATGAATTCGTCCGGCGTCATCATCTTGCCGTCGGCCAAGGGCAGGCGGACGAAGACTTCGTAGAACTCGCCGGCACCGCCTTCGACATCCACCAGCGGCTGGTAGAGCAGCTTGAACTTGCCGTTCTCGATGGCGTCTACCAGCAGCTCGAGCAGGGCGGAGTCGGAGCTGCCGGCCTGCTCTGCAGCGTTGAACAACTGCATGGAGTTGCCGCCGGCCAGCTTGGCCTTTTCCGACGCACCGATGGCGCGCGACAGCATCTCACCGGGCTCGGGCGCGGTTTCACCGACCATGGCCACGCCGATGCTGAGGCTGGTCTGCTGTGTCTTGCCGCCCGGAATCTCCATGAGCTGGTCATGCACCTGCTTGCAGATGGTCTGCGCCTTCGCCGCGGCGGCTTCGGAGTCGAGACCTGGCACCAGCGCAGTGAAGGAGGAGTCGCTGAAGCGGGCCAGCGGCGCATTGCCGAAATGGGTGACGAGCACGCTGGCCAGGGTCTTGATGACGGCATCGGTGCCGGCCAGGCCGTGTGCGGTGTTGATCTGCGGAATGTTGTCGATGGCCAGCGAGAAGAGGGCGTAGCGGCTCTTGTCCTTGCGTGCCTTGTGCACGGCCTGCGTCAGCTCTTCCTCGAAGCGCTGGCGGTTGGGCAGGCCGGTGAGCTGGTCGTAGCTGGTGGCTTCCTTGAGCTTCTCGGCGAGCAGGGCGGCACTGGTGCCGTCGTCGCGCCGGATGATGATCTGGGTGCAGGGCTCGCCGTCATAGGTGGCGGCGGAGAGCTGCATCATCGCGTCGATCTGGCTGCCGTCGGCCTTCACGCCATGGAAGCGAAGGTCTTCGGAGGTGCTGGCCTCGCCCTTGCTGTAGGCGCGCAGGAAGTCCTTGAAGCGGCTCAGGTCTTCCTTGCCGACGAGGTCGATCACCGGCATGCCTTCCATGTCCTCGGCACCTTCGTAGCCGAACAGCTCGACATAGGCGGAGTTGGCATAGATGTGCATGCCGTCATGCACGTAGGCGATGGCATCACGGGAGCTGTCGATGAGCGACTGGCAGCGTTTCTCGGAGTCCGCCAGCGTGGCTTCGGCTTTCCGGCGGCAGCGGCGGTGGTTGAGGTTTTCCAGCTCGCGCTTGATGACGAGCACGAGGTGCTGGTGGGCAGTGGCAACCACGGCATCGGAGGCACCGTTCTGCAGTGCTTCCTCTGCCACTTCCTGATCGAATTTCTCCATCAGGACGATAACGGGAATGTCCTTGTCCTGCTTGCGGATCTGGGCGAGGGCGTTGTTATAGGGGGTGTCGTTGGTGATTTCGCCGGCGAGCAGGATATCCCAGGTACCGTCTTTGAGGGCGTCAATCAGGTCATCTTCAGCCGTGACGAGTTCCGGGCGCGTCGCGATCCCGGAGTTCTTCAGCGCGTTTACGATCTGTTCGGCATTGTCCTGCGACTCGTGCAGTACGAGCAGCCGGACCGTTTCGTTTTTAGGAGCCATGCGCGAACGGAGTCCTGCAATCAATCAAGGCGGCTATTGTCCCTTCCACAGGGCTTTTTTCAAGAGCACGGCGGCAGGCGCTGGCAGTATAGGAGGTCGCCCGAGACAGGCGGCCCTGTTCCGGATCAGAGGCTGGCCCAGATGGCGTCGAAATCTTCGTCACCGCCGCTGCTCAGGTCCTGGCTGTCCTCAAGGCCGAGGCCGGTCTTGCGCAGCAGGTTGAACTCGAACTGGCAGAAGCTGGGGGTGGCGCTCAGCTGCTGCGACAGGTGCGCCTTGACCTCTTCACCGTCCAGGTTGAGTCCGACCTTGTAGCC
>JAJNDL010000220.1 GCA_021156385.1 Moraxellaceae bacterium
TTCGATCCGGCGCGCGGCCTGCTGGAGGAAGTGAAGACCTATCGCGGCGACCTCACGCGCCTTCCCGACAACCAGCGCGCCCTGCACTGGGCGCAGGCCATGATGTACGGCGCCATGCTCTGCGCCGAGGACGACCTGGCGCAGCTCGACATCGCCGTCGTCTACTTCGATGTCGGCGACCAGCAGGAGACGCCGGTCACGCGCACCTTCACGCGCGCGGAGCTGCAGGATTTCTTCACCGAGCAGTGCACGCGCTTCCTGCGCTGGGCGGAGCAGGAGCTGGCGCATCGCGCGGCACGCGATGCCGCACTGGCAGCACTGCAGTTCCCGTATCCGGAATTCCGCCACGGCCAGCGCCTGCTGGCGGAAGGTGTCTACCGCGCCGCGCGCGACGGCCGCTGCCTGATGGCGCAGGCGCCGACCGGCATCGGCAAGACGCTGGGCACGCTCTTCCCGCTGCTGAAAGCCTGCCCGACGCAGCAGCTCGACCGCATCTTCTTCCTCACCGCGAAAACGCCGGGCCGCGCGCTCGCGCTGGAAGCGTTGCGGCGGCTGGAAGCACAGGCGACCCCAAGCTCGCGGGAGCCTGTTGGCGGGGACGCGCCAGCGCCGGTGGCGAAGCCGCCGCGCCTGCGCGTGCTCGAGCTCACGGCGCGCGACAAGGCCTGCGTGCACCCGGACAAGGAATGCCACGGCGACTCCTGCCCGCTCGCGCAAGGTTTCTACGACCGCCTGCCGGCCGCACGCGCCGCCGCCGTTGCCGAAGGCTTCCTCGACCAGCCGGCACTGCAGCGTGTCGCCGCCGCGCATGCGGTCTGCCCCTATTACCTGGCGCAGGAACTGGCACGCTGGAGCGACGTCGTCGTCGGCGACTACAACTACTTCTTCGACGTCAGCGCGCTGCTGCATGCGCTGACGCAGCAGCGCGAATGGAAGGTCGCCGTGCTCGCCGACGAAGCGCACAACCTGATCGAGCGCGCCCGCGAGATGTACTCCGCCGAGCTGCAGCCGGCACAGCTCGCCGCGCTGCGCAAGCTCGTGCCCGCATCGCTGAAGCGCCCGCTCGGCCGCCTGCAGAAAGCCTGGGACGAGCTGCACGAGACCGGTGCCAGTGACGGGGCCAACACGGCTGCCTCGAACGAGTTTGGTGCAGCAGGAGCAGCAGACAGCCGGAGCGCCGACCGGTCGCGGCGGCATGACGGCGAATACCGCGTCCTCGAGGAACTGCCAGCGTCCTTCGCGGGGGCGCTGCAGAACTGCATCGCCAAGATCGGCGACTACCAGGCCGAGCATCCGCTGGAGACCGGCCCCGAGCTGCTGCGCTTCTACTTCGATGCGCTGCATTTCCAGAACCTGCTCGAGGCCTTCGGCCCGCACTCCTTCCTCGACATGCTGACGCCGCGCCACGGCACGCCGGCGCTGCGCCTGCGCAACGTGGTGCCGGCGCCTTTCCTGCAGCCGCGCATCGCGAGCTGCCACACGCTGACGCTGTTCTCCGCCACGCTGACGCCGCCGCTGCTCCACCGCCACCTGCTCGGCCTGCCCGAAGAGACGGCCTTCCTCGACGTGCCTTCGCCCTTCGCGGCCGGGCAGCTCGCCGTGCGCATCGTCGACCGCATCTCGACGCGCTACCAGCACCGCGAGGCTTCGCTCCTGCCGATCGCCGACCTCATGGCCGCGCAGTACCGGCAGACGCCCGGCAACTACCTCGCCTTCTTCAGCAGCCACGACTACCTGCAGCGCGCGCTCGCCACCTTCCGCGCCGCGCATCCCGACATCCCGGTGCGCGAGCAGTCGCGCGAGATGAACGAGGCGGCGCGCGCCGCCTTCCTGCAGGGCTTCGGCGAGGCCACGCAGGGCATCGCCTTCGCCGTGCTGGGCGGCGCCTTCGGCGAGGGCATCGACCTGCCCGGCAACCGCCTGATCGGCGCCTTCGTGGCCACGCTCGGCCTGCCGCAGGTGAACGAGATGAACGAGAAGATCCGCAGCCTGCTGCAGGCGCAGTTCAACGCCGGCTACGACTACACCTATCTCTACCCCGGCCTGCAGAAGGTGGTGCAGGCCGCGGGCCGCGTGATCCGCACGCAGGAGGACCGCGGCGTGGTCTACCTGATCGACGACCGCTTTGCGCAGGCGCACGTGCGCGCACTGCTGCCGTCGTGGTGGGAACCGGTGCGGGGTTAGGTGCTCGCGCAGGAATCGGCATGGCGGACCGGATTGCCAAAGGTCCATCCGCTGCACTACAACCCGTAGGCAGCGCATGGCAAGCCGCTGACACCAGACGCCCGGACACGAGGAGCACCATGCCCCGTCTCGCCCTCCCCCGCATCGACCCCGACCGCTGCACCGGCTGCGGCCGCTGCGTCGCGGCCTGTCCGCCGCACGTGCTGTGGCTGGAGAGCGCCGGCGCCAACGGCTTCGGCGACAAGCACGCGGTGCTGCACGACGAGCCCGGCTGCGACGGCTGCGCGAAATGCGTCGTGGCCTGTCCCTTCGAGGCCGTGAGCATGGTGCGCCTGCGCGATGCACCGGCAGGGGACGAGAGTGACCTCGCGCGCTGAAGATTGCCGGTCACAGGGCAGGAAAGTGTGCACGTCCCGGAATCAGTTACTTGAAACAACCGGCGCTCACGCCGGAAACGACAACCGTCCCGACGTCTCCTTCTGCAGGATGTGCTGCAGGTCCGCCAGCGGCAGCGGCCGGCTGAGGTAATAGCCCTGCATCTTGCGGATGCCGAGCTCCTGCAGCGTCATCAGCTCCTCGAATTCCTCCACGCCCTCGGCCGCGATCACCGTGTTGGTGAGGCGCGCGAACTCCGCGACGGCGCCGGCCAGCGCGCGGCGCATGACGTCCTTGTGAATGTTGCGCGTCAGGCTGATGTCGAGCTTGATGATGTCGGGGCGCAGGCTGAGCACGTGGTTCATGCTGGCATAGCCGGCGCCGGTGTCGTCGATGGCAATGCGGATGCCGCCCTCGCGCAGGCGGCCGAGACGCTCCCGCACCGGCGGATAGTCCGTGATGGGCGCGTGCTCGGTGATCTCGATGACGAGGCGCGCCGCCGGCAGCGCCGCCAGCACGGCGGCGAGGCGCGGATCGAAGACGGTGCCCGGCGAACAGTTCAGCGCGACGAAGAAATCGCCCTCCACCTGGGCCAGCTCCTGCAGCGCCTTGCGGATGGCCGCGATCTCGAGCTCGGCACCGAGGCCCACCTCCTCCGCCTCGCGGAACCACTGGTCCGGCGGGCGCCGCGGCGTCGCGCTGAAGCGCGCCAGGGCCTCCACGCCGCAGACGCCCTCTTCGCCGTTCACGCGGAAGATGGGCTGGTAGACCATCTCGAAGAGGTCCTCGTCGATGACGCGGCGGATGCGCGCGATGGCCTCGCGCGCGTTCGCGAGCAGCTCGAGTTCGTCGTCGAGCAGGTGCGCCACGAGTTGCGCCAGGGCATGCATGAGGGCGAGGTCGCGCGGGCCGAGCGCAGGGTTGGGCGCGAAACCGACGCAGCAGAGCGTGCCGTAGAGCTGCCCGTCGCGCAGGCGGATGGGCACGCTCAGGTGGGCGCCGACGGGAAAGGGCTGGTGCTGCGCCAGGCGCAGTGCCGCCGGCAGCGCCGCGGTGTCGGGGATGATCTCGGGCAGGCGGCCGTCGACAACGAGGTGGCAGTAGCCGTCGCGGTCGGTGGCAACGTCACCGGCATGCACGGGCAAGTCGGCATGCGGTGTGTCGACATAATGGAAAAGGCGACGGCGGCCGTCGAGGAACTCGGTGATCATCGCGACGTCCATGCCGAAGTGCTCGCGCAACGCGCGCAGGATGACCTGCACGCTCCGCGCGACCTTGGAGTGCTGCACCAGCGGACTGCCCAGCAGGGCGTACTCTTCCTGATCCTGGAGATTCATGCCC
>JAJNDL010000221.1 GCA_021156385.1 Moraxellaceae bacterium
ATGAAATCAGTCGCATTCATCGGCCTCGGCACCATGGGCTACCCCATGGCTGCACACCTCGCCCGCAAAGGCTGCAATGTCACCGTTTACAACCGGACCGCCAGCAAGGCTGAAAAATGGGTGGCCGAGCATGGCGGCCGCCATGCCGCGACGCCGGCCGAGGCGGCCCATGATGTTGACATCGTTATTACCTGTGTCGGCAATGACGATGACCTCCGCGATGTCGTGCTCGGCAGCAATGGAGTGGCCGCCAGCCTGAAGAGTGGCGCCATTCTGGTCGACCACTCCACCGTGTCGGCCGAGATCGCTCGCGAGCTTGCGGACCGCCTGACCCACCGGAAGGCCGGCTTCATCGATGCCCCTGTTTCCGGAGGGCAGCAGGGTGCGCAAAACGGCCAGCTCACCATCATGTGCGGCGGCAATGCAGCAACATTCGAAGAGGTCCAGCCTGTCCTCGCATGCTATGCAAAGGCCGTAACACTGATGGGGCCCGTCGGCGCGGGCCAGCTCACCAAGATGGTGAACCAGATATGCGTTGCCGGCCTGGTAGAGGCGCTTGCCGAAGGCATGTACTTTGCGGAAAAGGCCGGGCTCGATGTACAGACGGTCATTGATGCCATTTCGCAGGGCGCTGCCTCGAGCTGGCAGATGATCAATCGGCACAAGACCATGATTCGTGGCGAGTACAATCATGGCTTTGCGGTCGACTGGATGCGCAAGGACCTGGACATCTGCCTGAAGGAGGCGCAGCGGATGGGCATTACCCTTCCCGTTACCGCACAGGTGGACCAGTTCTATGCCGATGTGCAGGCCATCGGTGGTGGTCGCTGGGATACCTCCAGCCTGCTGGCCCGCTTGAAGCAGGGTCAGGTCCGCAGGAAAGACTAAACTGGTAAGCAGCGGCAATCCGGAGGTTTCGCAATGGCGCGCATCTTCTTTGCATTTCTGGGGTTGCTTCTTGGCATCGCCCCACCTTCCCTGGCGGCAGCCCCTGACCGCAGCATTGAATGCGTACAGCAGGCGAGCCATCTTGGCGCACAGGACAGGGAGGCCTTCCTGCGTACTTGTCTGTCAGAAGATGCACGCAAAATGAATAAGTCGTCGCCTCGCGAAAAGATGAAGGAATGCACACAGCAGGCAGAGGGAACAACGGGCGAGGAACGCCGGCAATTCATGAACTCCTGTCTGAAACGCTGAACCACTCATCCCGGCTTGGATACCGACAGCATTCTTTTGCGCAAGCAGCCTTGGGCCTGTCAGCCAACCAATACCCTTTTTATCTACGTCATCCCTGCGTAAACTCGGAATGGATGCAACGACGCATCAGCAAAGGACTGAAATGCGAGGACGAGCCCATGAGAATAATGCTCGCCGTAGTAGCCCTGTTCCTGGGCATCGGGATGGCGCATGCCAAAGAGCAGCGTCAGGACTGCAACCAGAGGGCGGAAGGAAAGGCTGGAACTGAACGCAATCGCGTGATCGCCGCCTGCATTCGCCACAACGCCAGCGTCAGCAACATGCCTCCCATGCTGGCAAGAATGACGGAGTGCAACCGCCAGGCCGGCGACATGACCGGCGAAGCTCGCGTGAAGTTCGTCGATGGCTGCCTGAAACAACCCTGACCCACGCAACTCACCAACAAAAAAGCCCGCGACTGCGGGCTTTTTTTGTATTACTCGGACACTACTGACCTTACTTCTCCAGGATGGCCACCACACCCTGGCCACCGGCGGCGCAGATCGACACCAGCACACGACCACTGCCCTTTTCATTGAGCAGCTTGGCAGCCGTCGCCACGATGCGGCCACCGGTTGCGGCAAACGGATGGCCCGCAGCGAGCGAAGAGCCGTTCACGTTCAGCTTGCTGCGATCTATGGAGCCGAGCGGCTTGCTGCGGCCGAGCCGCTCCTTGCAGAACCTGGGATCTTCCCAGGCCTTGAGCGTCGACAGTACCTGCGAGGCAAACGCTTCATGGATTTCGTAGAAGTCGAAATCCTGCAGCGTCAGACCAGCACGATCCAGCATGCGCGGCACTGCATAGGCCGGAGCCATCAGCAGGCCTTCCTTCTTGTGCACGAAGTCCACCGCAGCGGTCTCCACCGTGGTGAGATAGGCAAGCACCGGCAGGTTGCGCGCCTTGGCCCACTCTTCGCTGGCCAGCAATACGGCAGAGGCACCGTCGGTCAGTGGCGTGGAGTTGCCGGCGGTCATGGTGCCCTTTTCCCTGTCGCCGAAGGCCGGCTTCAGGGTAGCGAGCTTTTCCAGGGTGCTGTTCGGGCGCAGGTTGTCATCGCGCTCCAGGCCCATGTAGGACGTCATCAGATCCTTGAAGAAGCCGCGTTCGTAAGCAGCAGCCATGTTCTTGTGCGACAGGTACGCAAGCTCGTCCTGTGCTTCACGCGCAATGCCCCATTCGGCAGCAGTGATGGCCTGGTGATCGCCCATCGAGAGACCGGTGCGGGGTTCGCCATTGCGCGGGATTTCCAGGCCCAGCATGGCGGGGCGGAACTTGCCGAGCAGCTTGAGGCGTGCCGCGTTGTCCTTGGCGCGGTTCAGGCTGAGCAGGAACTGGCGCAGGTTCTCGCTGACGCCGATAGGAGCATCGGAAGTCGTGTCCACGCCGCCACCGATACCGGCTTCGATCTGGCCGGTAGCAATCTTGTTGGCGATGTAGTTGATCGCCTGCAGGCCGGTGCCACAGGCCTGCTGCAGATCGCAGGCCGGGGTTTCGGGAGCGAGCTTGGTATTGAGGACGGCTTCGCGCGTCATGTTGAAGTCACGCGACAGCTTGAGCACGGCTCCGGCTGCGACTTCACCGAGACGCTCGCCATCCAGCTTGTAACGGGCGATCAGGCCATCCAGGGCTGCGGTCAGCATGTCGATGTTGGAGGCCGTCGCATAGACTCCATTGGAGCGCGCGAAGGGAATGCGGTTGCCGCCGATGATGGCGACGCGACGAAGAGTGGACATGGCAAGGGCTCCTTCTGATTTCAGGGCCGCACCCTAGCACATTAAACAAAGGGGGTATTGGCAATGGTGGCGGCAGTTGTCCGGCGGCAGGGCAAATGTTCCCGGCAGGCCGTTTTGTTAGCCTGCGCACCGTTTTAAATGGGGACGGCTGCGCTTATCGGCACTGCCGCAACGCTCCAGCCAGCACGGGTGACGGCTGCAAAGCAGCGCTGGTCTCTTCCGGTTTCTTTTTTTAGAGTCGCCCTTCTTCGGGTCCCCTTGGGGACAGGCCTCCCACCGCTCATCGTAAGGACGTAATCATGAGTGACAACTACACCAAATTCGCGAACTCCCCCCTTGGCCGCCTGCTGGCCAAGAACCTGGGCCTGCCCATGCCGGTGCACCTGGATCGCTACCAGCCGGGTGACGCCGTCATTGCCGGCCCCGTCCTTTTCGGCAGCGCTGTGGAGGGCAAGCTGGCCCATTCGGTGTCCGGCATCCTGAAAAACGTGAATGCGGATGTGTACGGTCTGGGTGGCAAATCCTTCGCTGCCGACGGCGACCAGAAATTCAAGGCGCTGGTGTTCGATGCCAGCGGCATCAAGGACAGCGCCGACCTCATCAAGGCTTACCAGTTCTTCAATCCGGTGATGCGCAAGACTGATCTTTGCAGCCGCCTGATCGTGCTGGGCACCTCCCCGGAAGCCGCCGAGAATCCGCGCCATGCCACGGCGCAACGCGCACTCGAAGGCTTCACCCGCTCGCTCGGCAAGGAGATCAAGCGCGGCGGCACCGCCAACCTGATCTATGTCGCTCCGGGCGCCGAAGACCAGCTCGAGGCCACGCTGCGCTTCTTCCTGTCGCCGCGCTCGGCCTATGTATCCGGCCAGGTGGCCCGCATCACGCCGTCGGCGACCAAGGTTTCCCTGAACTGGGACAAACCGGTGGCGCTGGTGACCGGCGCTTCGCGCGGCATCGGGGAAGCCATCGCCCGGACGCTGGCGCGCGACGGCGCCCACGTGGTCGGCCTCGACATCCCGCAGCTCGGCGACGACCTCAAGGTCGTCACCAACCTGATCGGCGGCTCCGCACTCGCCCTCGACATCACCGCCGGCGATGCGCCGGCCAAGATCGCCGACTACCTGAAGAGCAATCACGGCGGTGTCGACATCGTCGTGCACAACGCCGGCGAGCGCATCAACGACGCGCTGATCGCGCAGGGCGCCATCCGCGACAACGGCCGCATCATCTGCGTGTCGTCCATTTCCGGCATCGCCGGCAACATGGGCCAGACCAACTACGCGATGTCCAAGGCCGGTGTCATCGGCATGGTGCAGTCCATGGCCAAGGTGCTGGGTCCGAAGAACATCACCATCAACGCCGTGGCTCCCGGCTTCATCGAAACCGCGATGACGGCTGCCATTCCCTTCGCCATCCGCGAAGCCGGCCGTCGCATGAACTCGATGGCGCAGGGCGGCTTGCCCGAGGACGTCGCCGAGACCATCGCCTGGTATGCCTCGCCCGCCGCCGCCGGCCTGAACGGCAACGTCGTGCGCGTTTGCGGTCAGTCGCTGATCGGCGCCTGATAATCGGACGGCGACTGGAAGTCCGCGGCCCGTCTGCGACTTCCAGCCGCCGCCCTCCCGATTCACCCGCTTGCCCAGAAAAGGAGTTTGGAAATGAGCATTCGAGAACTCGACGCCCCCTCCAGCACTGCAGCCCTGTATTCGCGTGCCCTGCTGGGTGCTTTCACCGGCAAGAAAGGCAAGGAGCTGCCCAACGTCCAGCTGGTGATGCGCGACGTGAAGATCGATCGCGACAACCTCGTCGCGTACAACCGCGTCTGCGGTTTCAGCCAGCGCGAAACCCTGCCTGCCACCTATCCCTTCGTACTCGCCTTCCCGCTGCACATGGAACTCATGACGTCGCCCGAGTTCCCGTTCGCGGCGATGGGCATGGTGCACATCCGCAACAGCATCACCCAGCATCGCCCGATTACGGCGTCGGAAACGCTGACCATCATGGTGCGTCCCGCCAACCTGCGTCCGCACGACAAGGGCCTGCAGTTCGACTTCCTCACCACGCTGACCTCGGGCAACGAAGTGGTGTGGGAATCGGCAAGCACGATGCTGCGCCGTGGTGGTGGTTCCGGTGGTGAAAGCAAACCGGCTGCCGGCAAGCCCGCGGCACCGGTATCCGCGCCGGTCGTGCAGTGGACGATTCCAGGCGATACCGGCCGCCGCTACGGCGCCGTGTCCGGCGACCGCAACCCCATCCACCTGTATGCCTTCACCGCGAAGCTGTTCGGCTTTCCGCGTGCCATCGCCCACGGCATGTGGACCAAGGCACGCTGTCTCGCTGCGCTGGAGTCGCGCCTGCCCAACGCCTTCACGGTCGATGTCCAGTTCAAGCTGCCCGT
>JAJNDL010000222.1 GCA_021156385.1 Moraxellaceae bacterium
ACCACCGTGGTGGCCGACACCGGCGACATCGCCAGCATCGCGCGCCTGAAGCCCGTGGATGCCACCACCAATCCCTCGCTCATCCTGAAGGCCGCGGGCCAGCCGGAATACGCACACCTCATCGACGGCGCGGTAGCGGCGGCGAAGCAGGAAAATACCGCCGATGCCCGGCGGCGGCGGGCGCTGACCGAGGTCGCCGTAGCTTTCGGCCGCGAGATCCTGAAGCACGTCCCCGGCCTGGTCTCCACCGAGGTCGATGCCCGCCTCTCCTTCGACACCATGGGCACCGTGCTGGAGGCGCGCCGCGTCATCAAGGCTTATGAAACGCAGGGCGTCCCGCGCGAGCGCGTGCTGGTCAAGATCGCCAGCACCTGGGAAGGCATCCGCGCCGCGGAGATCCTCGAGCGCGAAGGCATCCGCTGCAACCTCACGCTGCTGTTCAGCTTCGCCCAGGCCCAGGCCTGCGCCGAGGCGCACATCACGCTGGTCTCGCCCTTCGTGGGCCGCATCCTCGACTGGCACAAGAAGGCCGAGGGGCGCGACTTCACGGCGGAAGAAGACCCGGGCGTGCGCTCCGTCGCGCGTATCTACGAGTACTACAAGGGTGCCGATTACCAGACCATCGTGATGGGCGCGAGCTTCCGCAACACCGGCGAGATCGCCATGCTGGCCGGCTGCGACCGGCTCACCATCAGCCCCGCCCTGCTCGACGAACTCGCCGGCAACGCAGCCCCGCTGCCGCGCCGCCTCGACCCGTTGCGTGTGGAGGCCGTCGCCCGCCTGCCCGAGCTCGACGAGAAGACCTTCCGCTGGCAACTCAACCAGGACGCCATGGCGACCGAGAAGCTGGCCGAGGGTATCCGCCTGTTCGCGGCCGACCTCGTGAAGCTGGAGGCCCTGCTGGTCGCCCGCCTGGAAGCCTGACCCGGCGGTTCGCCGCACCGGCCGGCAGGCACTGCCGCAGGAAGTCCGGCGCTTCAGGTGCAGTACCGCCCAAAAACAAAAGCCCGCTGATGCGGGCTTTTGTTTTTTCCGGCGAGGCTCAGGCCTGACTGCCTTTCTGCTCGGATTCCAGCGCCTCGACGAGGTCGCGGAAGGTCGCCTTGTTCTTCTCGTTGAGGCCCATCAGCACGCGATGCGCCTCGATCACCTGCCGCGTCAGCTCCTGCTGCGAGGGCTCGGTGAACGGCAGCTCGTCGAGGCGGGCATCGGGTGCCGGCGCGTTCTCCAGGATCAGGAAGACGCGGTCGAAGCCCATGCTGCCGAGGATGCGGTTGACGTCGGGGTTGGTGGAGAGGATGACGGGTTTCTGGTCCAGCCGTTCGCGCAGGAAAACGGCGATCTTGGCGATCAGCCCGAGCGCGGTGCTGTCGATGGCGACGGTGCCGGTAAGGTCGATGAGCACTGCGGTGAGCGCCTCGTCGGCGAACATGCGATCGAGGAAACCTTCCAGGCTCGCACACAGCGGAACGCGGACGTCACCCACGAACTTGATCACGTAGGTGCCATCATGAACGGCGAAGAGGATGCGGCCTGAGAGCATATTCAGATGTTTCGGTTGATGACCAGCAAGGCGATATCGTCCGGCACTTCCACTTCGCCATCGACCTGGAGAGCGGTGGCCAGCGCATCGGCATCCTTCGGGACCTGCCCGACGATGTCGAGGAGATGGGCCTCCTTCTCTTCCATGCTTCCTTCCGGCAGTACTTCCAGTACGCCGTCCGACATCGCGACCAGCGAGAACTTCTCCGCCAGGGGCAGAGTAACGTCCTCGAAGGTCGCGTCACTGAAAATTCCGACCGGCAGGCCACGCCCCTCAAGGGCCTGGGCCACGCCGTTGTTGACAAGTATAGGCGGCGGAAAGTGCGCGCCTATGCAGTACACCAGCCGGTTTTCGGCAAGATCGATCACTCCGCAGAACATGGCGAGGTGTTTGCCCATGCCCATGGAGATCAGTTCCTGGTTGATCGCTGTCAGAAGCCGTGAAGGTGAGAGTGCATTAGTTGCGGTCCGCTTTTCGTAATGTCGCTGTATGCGGTTGGTGAGCGTCTTTAAAAAGACCGTCACGAAGGCACTGGAAGCGCCATGTCCCGACACGTCGGCGAGATAGAAGCCGATGCGCTCGGGGCCGATGCGGAAGTAGTCGACGAAATCGCCGGAGAGGTAGAGCGAAGGAATGATGCGGTGGCTGAAGGCGACGTCGTTGAAGACATGCGGCGTCGGCGGCAGCATGCGGCGCTGCACGCGGCGCCCGGCCTCCTGATCCTCCTCGAGGAGGTCCAGGCTGCGCTCGAGCTCGGCATTGGTGAGCTCGAGCTGCTCGCGGATCTGGCGGTTCTGCTTGAGCAGATGGCCGCGCTCCAGCGCACGTCGCACCGAATGCTCGAGCACTTCCATTTCGATCAGGGGCTTGAAGAGGTAATCGACGGCGCCGTTGCGCAGGGCGGTGACGACGTCGTTCATGCTGCCCTGCCCCGAGACCACGATGACCGGCGTTTCCGGCGATTCGGCATTCATCGCCTTCAGCACGTCGAGGCCGTCGAAGAGCGGCATGCGCAGATCGCAGATGACGAGGTCGGGGCGCTTGTTCCGGAACAGGGCCAGGCCTTCGTCGCCGTTCTTGGCGGTGTCGACCTGGAAGCCACTGTCGCTCAGGTAAACCGCCAGACTTTCACGCACGATCGGCTCGTCATCAATGACGAGGATGTGGCCTTGGGAAGGTTGCGACATACGGAAGCTTGAGCGCCTGTGCTGCAAGGTGCGGCAACACTACTCCTGTGCCTATCCGCACGCAAGCCGAGGCGGATGACGGAAAGTGGCTCAGAAGGAGTCGTCGTCCGCCGCGTCTTTATTGTCCGACGCTGTGCCTGCGCCGGGGGCTTGACTGACCTCGGAAGAAGGTTCCGCTTCCGCATCGCCGGCGTCCCCGCCCTGCCCGGGTGCCGTGTCGCCTTCCTCTTCCTCGTCGCTGCTGTCGTCGAGGAAGGGATCGTTTTCCACCTTGCCGTCACGCACCAGGTATTCGCGGCGCTGCATGTAGAGATCGCGGATGAAGAGATAGCGGTCGCCCTGCACGATGTCTTCCACCTCCAGCAGGTTGGCGCGCGTGTTGATGGCATAGGTCGCGGCGATACCGACATTCACCTCGGGGTCGATGATCCAGGTGCGCGGATTGGTGGCCACGTCCACGCCATAACCGATGCCGTCGCGCAGGCTGCTCGGCCCGATGACGGGGAACACCAGATAGGGGCCGGGTGCGGCACCCCACTTGCCCAGCGTCTGGCCGAAGTCCTCCTCGTTCCTGGGCAGGCCCATGCGGGCGCTGTGGTCGATGAAGCCGGCCACGCCCCAGGTGGAGTTGATGAGGAAGCGCACAGTATCCGTGCCGGCATCGCGGGGCTTGCCCTGCAGCAGGTCGTTGAGGACCACCACCGGCAGGCTGAGGTTGACGAAGAAATTGGTGACCCCGGTGCGCAGGCGGCTGGGCGTCACCTTGCGGTAGCCCTTGGCCAGCGGCTTGGCGATGAAGCGGTCGAGGCGGTCGTTGAAACGGAAGATCGCGCGGTTGTACTTCTCCCAGGGGTCCGGGTTGCCGCCGGCGACTTTTGCCGGCGCGGCATCCGCCTCCGGCACCACCACCTTGTTACTTTTCTTGTCATCCGCCAGGGCCGGCATGGCCCCCAGGCACAGCAGCAACAGCAATCCGCGAAACTTCATGTGGATCCCCGGCCGCAAGAGAGGCGGCCATTCCAGAAAACGATGATGGTCAAACCAGGCCGTTACGGCGTGCGATCAGATGGTCCAGGCTGAGCCTGCCGGGACCGTGGCCCAGCAGCGCCAGGAACATCAGAAAGTAAAGCAGCGGCAGCTTGAAGTTGCCGAACCC
>JAJNDL010000223.1 GCA_021156385.1 Moraxellaceae bacterium
GCTGGGGAAGTCCCGAGCGTCTCTTTCCCGACAGGAGTCAGGAAGTGGCTGTTTTCCGGATCCGTGCTGGCATGAAGTCCTGGGTTGTACCGCGTGCGTTGTGCGTCCTGCTGCTGTGCCTGGCCGGATGCAGCACGGTGCCGAGGGCGCCACCCAACAATCCGCTCGCTGCCGCGCCGCTGCCGCTGGAGCCGTCGGTGATCAGCCTGCCCATCAGCATCGATCTCGGCAAGCTCGAGCGCGAGGTGCAGAAGCAGTTGCCGCGCCCGGTGGTGACCAGCAGCCAGCGCCGTTCGCTGCCAGTGCGTTTCAGCGCCATGCGCACCTCGGTGTCCATGGAGCCCGGCGTGTGCAGCGTCACCGAACTCAACTGTCTGTCCCGCAACTCCATCCGCACGGTCGCCGCCGACCTGATGACGCCGACGGACGCCGTAGTCGCGCAGCAGATGTTCGTGCGCGACATCGACATGAGCATGGACGGCAGCCAGTTCTCGCTGACCGCGGAGGTCGAGTTCACGCTGAGCACGCGCCTGAAGTCGACACAGATGCCGGTGGGCACGGTGAGCTGCGGCGAGGGCCGCAGCCGGCCGCGGTTCGAGCTCATGCTCGGCGGGCAGGCCGGCTGGGGGCCGACCGGCGAGGTGGTGCTGACGCCCCGGCCGCATTACGTACGCTGGTTGCAGCCCTGCAACATCTCCGCCTTCCACTTCAATGCCGACGCCATGCTGGCACTGCCGGCACTGCGCGAAAAACTGCTGGGGGTGGTGGAGCAGACCGTGTTCGCCAGCCTGCG
Organism: Moraxellaceae bacterium; assembly: GCA_021156385.1. GTDB lineage: Bacteria > Pseudomonadota > Gammaproteobacteria > Pseudomonadales > Moraxellaceae > UBA2031. Next base: position 794 of record JAJNDL010000223.1, read on the forward strand.
CCAGGGCAGCCTGTATACGCAGCTGGCGCGCGCCTGGCCCGAGCTGTCGGCGCCGCGCGAGATCCGTCCGGGCGTGTGGCTGCTGCCGCATCCCGAGAAGGTCGCCTTCGCGGAACTCGCCGGCAAGGGACGCCACGTCACCACCAGTGTGCTGGTGCATGCGCATCCCGAACTCGTGAAAGGCACGCGTCCCGACGTGGCGACGCCGCCGCTGCCGGTGCCCGAGCGCGGCATTGGCAATGGCGAGGGCATGTACATGGCGATCCGCGGCGACCTGCCGCTCGCGCAGGCCGAGCAGGCCCTGCTGCAGAAACTCGCGGTGCTGCCGACCCGCGCAGGCGAGGTGCAGGTGCAGGGCGTGCGCCTTTACGGCAATGCCGAGCGCGCGGTACTGGCGCTCACTGTCGGCACGCCGGTGAATGCCGAGATCCACCTGCTCGGCAAGCCGGTCTACGACCTGGAGCGCAACGAGGTGCGCCTCGAGGGCCTGCAGCCTTCGGCGGACACGCGCACCTTCCTCGGCCGGCGTGCACCGGCGCTGCTCGACGACGACTTCCTCGCGACGCTGCAGGCGCGTGCACGTTTCGGCTTCGACGAGGCGCTCGCGGGCGCGCTGCACGAGTTCCAGGACCTGCGTGTTGCCGCCGGGCAGGACATGACCTGGCGTGGCGGCATCCGGCGCATGCAGCCGCATGCGCTGTATTTCACGCGCGACCGGTTGGTGGGATATGTATTGGTGGAGGGAAAGCTGGCGCTGGAGGCGCGGCAGAAGTGAAGCGGAAGGGAGCTGTGCCGGGCGGGCGCGAACGCCGGCCGGCGAAGCGCCTCACGAGCCCTGCGGTGTCGCCACGAGCTTGTTGATCAGGCGGGCGAGCTCGGCTTCCGAGGCCGGCTTGCACACGTAGGCACGGGCGCCCTGGCGCAGGCCCCAGGCCTGGTCGCTCTGCTGCGTCTTGCTGCTGATCATGACCACGGGGATGTGCGCCGTGTCCTTGTCCTGGGCCAGCCGGCGCGTGGCTTGGAAGCCGTTCAGGTCGGGCATGACCACGTCCATGAGGATGACGTCCGGCTTCTTGGCCTTGGCGGCGGCAATACCCGACGTGCCGTCATCGGCGAACACGAAGTGGTGCCCGTACTTCTTCAGCATGCCGTAGATGGCAAGCGTATCGGTGGGGGAATCGTCCACGATCAGGACACGGGCCATAGTGCTCTCCGGGATTTTTGTTTTCACCCTCAGGATAACCACCTTGCCCTCGGACGAAAGTTCGACGTGCCCGTCTTGTGGCCGTCTTCACACTCCCCCGGTTGAGCGGTAGGCCGCTGGCGACCGTCAGCTCGCCAGCGCTCCGGCTGACTGTGACAGCGTTCGCAAATGCTTGCGCGTCAGCGCGAGAAAGCGCGGCGTCGGGCCGGCATCCTCGTAGACCGGATCGCCGCACTCGTCCTCGCCGACCTGCGGGCCGTTGACGAAGGGGAAGGACGCTTCCAGGTCGTCGAGGGCAACATGGATGAGGTCCGCCAGCATGCTTTCCACGGAGCAGCCGGGATACATCTCGGCCAGCGCCTGGAGACGCGCCACGTCCTGCGGGCCGAGCTCGGCCTGCAGGCGGAACCGGGGGGAGGAAGAGCGCGACTGGGACTGCCAGCGCTCGAGCAGCGGCTGCACTTTCATGACGGCCTCCGATGCAGGGGAGATAGTCTTAAAGCTAGCACTTGCGGCGCAGGCGGACGGGCCGGAATTGCACGGTCTCACCATTTGCCAACAGCAGCGCCACGGCAGGCTCGGGAATTGTTGCCCAGAATCATCCGTACCGGTCAGGTAAAGGGACCGGGCACAGGAAGTGCGAACACCAGCAGGGAGCATTTCGCGATGCACAAGGGCATCCGGATCACTTCTTTCCTCCTCATCTGCAGCCTGGGTCTCGGCAGCCTTCCGGCACCGGCGGACACGTTGGCCACGGAAGACGCGCTGGCCGTATCCACGGCCGCTGCCGACGGGCGCGTCCGGCTGCAGGCCCTGCTCGCCCGTGACGACGTGCAGCTGGCGCTCATGCGCCACGGCGTCGGCGCGGAACAGGCCGCCGCGCGCATTGCGGCGATGCCCGACGAGGACGTCCTCCTGCTGCAGCAGCGCATCGATTCGATGCCGGCCGGCGGCGATGTGGTGGGCGTGCTGGTGTTCCTCTTTCTCGTGCTGCTGGTCACCGACATCCTCGGCCTGACCAAGATCTTTCCCTTTACCCGTCCGATTCGCTGAACGTCGCGGCGGCGGGCATTCGTCCGGTCGCCTGTCCGCATCTGGTGCCAAGGCAGGTTTGCTATGAAAAGACTCTTCTTCTCCGTGTTCTTGCTGAGCCTCCTGACGGCCTGCGCGGCGCCGCAGACCGTCAAGATGCGCGGCTCCGCCACTCCCATGGATCCCCAGGTCGTGGAACTCCGGGAGGTGCCCTTCTTCCCGCAGGAGGAACACCAGTGCGGTCCCGCGGCCCTCGCCACCGTGCTGAACTTCTCGGGCAAGTCCGTGACGCCCGACAAGATCACCGAGCAGGTTTTCCTGCCGGGCCGCAAGGGCAGCCTGTGGGTCGAGCTCGCCACGTCGGCGCGCCGCCAGGGCCGCCTGGCCTATCCCATCGCACCGCAGCTCGATGCCCTGCTGCTGGCCCTGCACAACGGTTATCCGGTGCTGGTGCTGCAGAACAACGGCCTCAGCTTCTTCCCGATGTGGCATTACGCGGTGGTGGTGGGGGCGGACCGCAACCGCGAGGTGTTCATCCTGCGCTCGGGCACGACCCAGCGCCTCGAGGTGCCGTTCGCGACCTTCGAGCGCACCTGGGCACGTGCCAACTACTGGGGCGTGATTGCGATGGATCCGGCGAAGCTTCCGGAGAATCTCGACCCGCGCATGGTGGTGCGCGAGCTCGCGCTGGTGGAGCGGGCCGGTGCCTATGCCGAGGCGCAGTCGGGCTTCAAGCGCGCGCTGCAGTTCTGGCCTGACCAGAAGGCAGCCTGGCTGGGCTATGCCAGCACCTCGCTGCAGCTCGGCCAGCCCGAGATCGCGGAAGAAGCCCTGCGCGAGCTGGTGCGCCGTGC
>JAJNDL010000224.1 GCA_021156385.1 Moraxellaceae bacterium
TACGCCGGCTGCCGTCTGCAGGCCGAGTGCGATGAACTTCTTCGCGTTGTGCATGTCGACATCGTCGGTATGGCAGACGATCACGCCCGGCGCGCCACATGCCTGAGCCGCCACGCTCTTCAGCCCGTGGTCCGCAAACAGCCCGCGTACCCGCCGGCCCAGCTCGAGCTGACGCTGCTTCAGGACGTCGAAGCCGGCCTGCCGCATTTCCTCCATGGTGTCGCGCAGCTGCGCAAGCGCGCCGGTGGGCATGGTGGCGTGGTAGGCGTGGCCGCCATTCTCGTAGGCCTGCATGATCTGCAGCCATTTCTTCAGGTCGGCGGCGAAACTCGTGCTCGTCGTGGCCTCGACCTCGCGGCGCGCCGCCTCGCCGAGCATGATCAGCGCCGCACCGGGCGTCGAGCTCCAGCCCTTCTGCGGCGCACTAATGAGCACGTCGACGCCGCAGGCCTTCATGTCGACCCAGACCGTGCCGGAAGCCACGCAGTCCAGCACGAACAGGCCGCCGACCTCGTGGATGGCCTCGCCCACTACACGCAGATAATCGTCGGAGAGAATGATGCCGGAGGCGGTTTCCACATGCGGCGCGAACACCAGTGCCGGCTTTTCGGCCCGGATCAGTGCAACCACCTCTTCCACCGGCGCCGGGGCCCAGGCTGCCTGGGAGCCCGGCGCCACGGGCTGCGCCTTCAGCACGAGCTCGGCGGAGGGAATGCGGCCCATCTCGAAGATCTGCGTCCAGCGGTAACTGAACCAGCCGTTGCGCAGCACCAGGCATTTGCGCCCCGTGGCGAGCTGGCGCGCCACCGCCTCCATGCCGAAGCTGCCGCCCCCGGGCACGATGGCCACGGCGTTCGCGTTGTAGACCTCCTTCAGCGTCGCGGAGACATCCCGCATGACCTGCTGGAAGGACTGCGACATGTGATTGAGCGCACGATCGGTGAAGACGACGGAATATTCGAGCAGGCCATCGGGATCGACGGCGGGATATTGCCTGGACATGGGCACCTTCCTGGATGTCGTGCGGGCCGTGTGCTCCGGCCTTGTTTGCGCCCAACCATCCCACAATACCGGGCGGGGATAAAGTCAGGACACGTAAGACGGCGGACAGCCATTGCCGCTATCATGCGCGTACCCCGCGCCCGCCGAGCACGCCATGGCCCAGAACGCCACCATCTTCAAAGCCGACCTGAACGTCACCGACATGGATCGTCACTACTACGCCAGCCATTCGCTGACCCTCGCCCGCCATCCCTCCGAGACGGACGAGCGCCTGATGGTGCGCCTGCTCGCCTTCGTGCTGAACGCCAGCGACACGCTCGCCTTCGGCAAGGGCATTTCCTCGGACGACGAGCCCGACCTCTGGCAGAAGGACCTTACCGGTGCCGTCGAGAAATGGATCGAGGTCGGCCTGCCCGACGAGAAACGCCTGCGCCGCGCCTGCGGCGTGTCGCGTTCGGTCATCGTCTATCCCTATGGCGGCAACTCCGCGAACGTATGGTGGGAACAGAACCGCCGCGCCATCGACAAGCTCGACAAGGTCAGCGTGGTCGCCATTGCCGGAGAGATCAGCGCCAGTCTCGCCACCATGGCGCGCCGCACCATGCAGTTGCAGGCCACCCTGCAGGACGGTGAGGTCTGGCTGGCCAGCGACGAGGAATCACTGCAGATCACGCTGCAACCGCTGAAAGCACCGCGCTAGGTGCAGGCTGCGCTCAAGCCGGCGGGCCGCTGTGGAAGCGCAGCTCCGTATCCGGCGTCTCGATCAGCTCGCGCTCGACCTCGCGGAAGAACGCCACGCGCTCCGCGATCGGCTCGGGCGAATATTTTCCGGCAAGCTCCAGGTAGTACTCGAAGTGCCGCGCCTCGGAGCGCAGCAGAAAGGTGTAGTAACGGCCCAGCTCTTCGTCGACGCAGGGCGCCAGCGCCGCGAACCGCTCGCAGGAGCGGGCTTCCACGAAGGCGCCGATGATGAGCACGTCCACCAGCCGACCCGGCTCGTTCTGGCGCATGTGCCGGCGCAGCCCCTCCGCATAGCGGGCCGCCGACACCGGACGGTAGGGAATGCCGCGCGCCTGCATGATTTCCAGCACCTGCTCGTAGTGCAGCATCTCCTCGCGTACGAGCTGCGCCAGCAGCACCTGAAGCTCGGTGCGGTCGCTGTAGCGGAACAGCAGGTTCATGGCCGTGCCGGCCGCCTTTTTCTCGCAATTGGCGTGATCCTGGAGCAGGACGGGCAACGCGGATGCAGCCTGCTCCAGCCAGCGCGCCGGCGTCGGGCAGGCCAGGAAGGCACGGATGGGATCGAGCAGGTCCACACGGACTCCGGAGTGGGGGTAGACGGCGGATTATAGCGACGGCCTCCGCACCATGGCATGTCCGCGATTGGTGCCACCCGGGGGATTCCACTATTCTTGCAGCCCCGGAACGCACCCCACACACCGCGACAATGAACGACACCGTTTCCATCGCAACACAGGAACTTTCCGGCAAGGACAGGTTCTACCTGCGCCTGCTGCGCTTCTTCAGCCGTCTGCCGCTGGGCTTCCTGCAAAGCTTCGGCGCGTGGCTGGGCATGCTGGCGGTGGCGCTGGGCGGCAAGAGCAAGACGGCGCACGTGGTGCGTCGCAACCTCGAACTCTGCTTCCCCGACACCAGCCCGGAATGGCGCGAGAAGATGCTGCGCGCCAACATTGTCTCCACAGTGCAGACCGGGCTGGAATTCGCCAAGACCTGGGGCATGCCCCCCGAGTACAGCATCGCGCAGATCCGCAAGATCCATCGCGAGGAGCTTTTTCACCAGGCGCTGGCCGCCGGCCGCGGCACCATCGCCGTCGTGCCGCATTTCGGCACCTGGGAGTTCATGAATGCCTGGCTGAGCCTGCACACCGCTCCCGTCATCATGTACAAGCCGGGCAAGGACAAAGGCGTGGACGCCTTCGTGCTGGACGCGCGCGGCCGGCTCAGGGCCACCCTGGTGCCGACCGACGAGCGTGGCGTGAAGGCCCTCTTCAAGGGGCTGAAGCAGAACGGCTTCACCGCCATCCTCCCTGACCACGTGCCGCACGAGAACGGCGGCATCTTCGCGCCCTTCTTCGGCATCTCCACCTGGACCGGGGTCATGGTGCCGAAGCTCGTGGCGCGCACCGGCTGCCGCGTCATCGTGATGTCCTGCCGGCGCCTCCCGGGTGGCGCCGGCTTCGAGATGTTCTTCGACGAGCCGGACCCGGAGATCTACAGCGAAGACCTTCTCACGGCCACGACGGCCATGAACCGCACCATCGAGGCCGTCATCCGCCGCGACCCGTCGCAATACCAGTGGACCTACAAGCGTTTCCGGAAGAACGAACACCTGCCCGACGTCTACGCGCGCACCAAATGAATCGACAGCGACATGAAAAAAGCCGGCGAATTGCCGGCTCTTTCTTGGCGACATGCCGGCAGGCCTAGGACAGCTCCAGCACCGCGGCGACGCGCTCGCGCAGGCGGGGCACAACTTCCTCCTCGAACCACGGATTGCGTCTCAGCCAGAGATTGTTGAGCGGGCTCGGATGCGGCAGCGGCAGCACGGCCGGCCACCAGTCGCGCCACGAGCGCACGGTTTCGGTGAGTGACGCCGGTCGCTCGCGCAGATGCCAGGCCTGTGCATACTGCCCGATCACCAGTGTCAGCTCCAGGTTCGGCAGGCCGGCCAGCAGGCGTTCGCGCCACACCGGCGCACACTCGCGCCGTGGCGGCAGGTCACCGCTTTTGCCTTTGCCGGGATAGCAGAAGCCCATGGGCAGGATGGCGACACGCTCGCGAGCGTAGAACTGCTCCGGCGTGATGCCCATCCAGTCGCGCAGGCGCTCGCCGCTGGCGTCG
>JAJNDL010000225.1 GCA_021156385.1 Moraxellaceae bacterium
TTCGCGCTTGCCGCCGGCCAGCGGCTGGTAGGGGCCGGGCTTCAGGCGGAACACGGCCGGGCCGATGTCCTGCCAGCGCTCCTTGCCGATGTTGTGCAGCACGTAGGGAATCTCCAGCTCGCAGAGCCGCTCGCGCACCAGGCGGGAGTAGGGGCTGCTCTCGAAGCTCCACAGGTGCAACAACTTCTCCGGCACCCGCGCCGGCCGCACCTTGCGCCCGGCCAGGCCACGCACCACGGTGGCGGCGAAGACGCCGGGCACCGTGAGGGCGGTGCGCCGGTACATCCGGGGCACCGGCCGACCGGCATAGGTCTGGAACAGGTACTCGACGATCTCCGCCGACTCGTACAGGACGGCGCCGGTATTGGGGTCGATGAGCAGCGGGAACTGCTGCTTGCCGCCGAGGCGCTCGGCCTCCGGCCGGAAGCGGGTGCCGCCCTTGGGGCAGGGATAGACCTCGACGTCCAGGTGCAGGGCGGTCAGCGCCTCCCGCACCAGGCGGCACCAGGGACTGGCCTCGATGTCGTAGAGGCGCAGCGGCTGCGCCGGCTGGGCCACGCCCTTCAGGGCCGCGCTGCCCCGCCATTTGCCGAGGAAGGAGCTGGCCACGGAACCCAGGATGCGGGCCTGGTGCAGGACGGGATTGGGCATGGCAAAGGCCTCCGGCGGGTAGGGTCGGCGTGCGGGGCGGCCACTCTGCCACAGCCTCCGTTTGCCCACCAGACCGCAAAATTCAGCGATAAAGCACTATGACGGATACCGTCGAGTCGCAGATAATCCCCGCTCATTTTTCGAGGCCGGCAGTTGCCGCCGTCCGGCCTCTCTTTACGGATCACCCATCGGACCACCGCCAGACCATGACCACGCTCGCCATCTACCAGGATCTCTCCCGTCCCCAGCTCGTCGAACTTGCCGTGCAGCGCAACGAGGGCATCCTCGCCGACAACGGCGCCCTGAACGTGAACACCGGCCACCGCACCGGCCGCAGCCCCGCCGACCGCTTCCTGGTGGACGAAGCTTCCACCCGCGACAGCATCCACTGGGGCCCGATCAACAAGGCCTTCCCGGAAGACAAGTTCAACGCCCTCTGGGACCGCGTGCAGAGCTACATCAGCGAGCGCGACCAGTTCATCCAGCACCTGCACGTCGGCTCCGATCCGAACCACTACCTGCCCGTGAAGGTCACCACGGAAACCGCCTGGCACGGCCTCTTCGCCAAGAACCTCTTCATCACCCCCGACACCTATAACCCGTCGAAGAAAGACGAGTGGACCGTCATCAACGCTCCCGGCTTCCAGTGCGTGCCGGAACGCGACGGCACCAACTCCGACGGCGCCGTGATCATCAACATCGGCGCGCGCAAGGTGCTGCTCGCCGGCATGAACTACGCCGGTGAAATGAAGAAGGCCATGTTCTCGGTGCAGAACTACCTGCTGCCCGGCAAGGACGTGCTCTCCATGCACTGCTCCGCCAACGTCGGCGACGACGGCGGTGTCGCCCTGTTCTTCGGCCTCTCCGGCACCGGCAAGACCACGCTCTCCGCCGACCCCGAGCGCAACCTGATCGGCGACGACGAGCACGGCTGGGCCAAGGGCTCCGTCTTCAACATCGAAGGCGGCTGCTACGCCAAGTGCATCAACCTCTCGAAAGAAAACGAACCCGTCATCTGGGACGCCATCAAGTTCGGCGCCGTGCTCGAGAACGTCGTCCTCGACGACGACAGCCGCACGCCCAACTACGACGACACCAGCCGCACGCAGAACACCCGCGCCGCCTACCCGCTGGAGCACATCGCCAAGCGCGTCGAGATCAACCGCGCCGGCGAACCCAAGCACGTGATCTTCCTGACCTGCGACCTCTTCGGCGTGATGCCCCCGGTCGCCGTGCTCAACAACGAACAGGCCGCCTTCCACTTCCTCTCCGGCTACACCGCGCTGGTGGGCTCCACGGAAATGGGCGCCGGACCCGGCATCAAGACCACGTTCTCCACCTGCTTCGGCGCGCCGTTCTTCCCGCGCCACGCCCGCGAATATGCCAACCTGCTGATGAAGCGCATCCGCGAGTTCGACTCCAAGGTGTTCATCGTCTCCACCGGCTGGACCGGCGGCCCGCACGGCCAGGGCAAGCGCTTCAGCATCCCGACCACCCGCGCCATCGTGCGTGCCATCCTGACCGGCAAGCTCGACAACGTGGCCACCCAGCACCTCGACATCATGAACCTCGACGTGCCGGTGGAAGTGCCGGGCGTAGACAGCAAGCTGCTCGTGCCCCGCAACACCTGGGCCGACCCCGCCGCCCACGACGCCAAGGCGCGCGAACTCGCCGGCCTGTTCCTCAAGAACTTCGACGAGAAGTACGCCGGCGTGGACGAAGCGATCCGCGCGGCAGGCCCCAAAGCCTGATCGGCAAAAAAGCACCACCGAAAAGGGCGTCGTAGACGCCCTTTTCTTTTCCTGCTAATCACGACGCATCACCACTGGCGCCACCCGGGACACACCATGCTGCACGGCTACTTCAAGGGACTCTACGACCGCACCATGCGCGAATCCTACGATCTCGCCCATCGCGAGATCTTCGCCGCGCTGCGCGACGGCGGCGACTGCCTCGACTGCGGCGCCAGCGCCGGCTACAAGTTCGACATGCTGAAGGAGCAGATCGCCCTGGCCCCCGCGCGCTACCATGGCATCGAATGGAGCCCGGAATGCGTCGCGGAAGCCCAGGCCCGCCAGCTCAACGTCATGCAGGGCGACCTCAACCGCAACCTGCCCTTCGCCGACGGCGCCTTCCACTGCGTCTTCGCGCTCTCCGTGATCGAGCACCTGCTCAACCCCTGCCGCTTCCTGCGCGAAAGCCGCCGCGTGCTCGCGCCCGGCGGCACACTGGTCCTGCTCACGCCCAACATCAGCACCTACTTCACCGCCGCCCTCATCCTGCTCGGCAAGATGCCCTCCAGCGGCCCGCACCCGGACTCCGACCAGCTCCTGCAGAAAGAGGAGCTCTTCCGCGTGCAGGCCGAGCACGTCCACCACGACACCGAGGGCGACAGTCCGATGCACCGCCACCTCGTCGTGTTCAGCTATCGCGTGCTGCGCTCCTATTTGCACATGCTCGGCTTCGAGGACGTGCGCGGTTACGGCTTCGGACTGTATCCCTTCCCGAACTTCCTGCAGCCGGTGCTGGAGAAGATCGACCCCTACCACTGCCACCAGATGGTGTTTGTTGCGCGCAAGGCGAAATAGGCGGGCGACGGGTAAGTAAGGGCCAGCGACAGGCTTGGCACTCCCGGCAGGCGCTAATGGCGAGATGGTTGGCGGGAAGAGATGGTGTTTTTCCCGGGCGGATCCGGGATGGCGCGCAGAGCCCCCGACGCAACCGATTGATTGCATTGGGCACTAAATTTTTGGTCGGATTAGACGCCAGACGCTCTAATCCTAAAGACACCAGATGGTGTCTAGTTAACGTTAGGGGGCAAAAATGCCAATCGGCTTCGTGACAGGTACTTTTCTTTCGTTTTTCCTTGCGTATGGCCCTGCTGTTCTTATTGCGTTCTCCAGCAAAGCCAGCGGCTGGAATAAATTCAAGTGGGTATTGCTCGCACTACTACCACCACTCCTTATATCGGCTGCCAGCTTTATCATGCTGATGCTATTGCTGAGGCAAAATCCGAACCTCGTTTTCAAATTAATGTCCACGGCCAGCATCCTAGGCTATGTGGGCGCCTGGGGGGCATATCTGCTCTTTAACAAAAGGGCAGTGGCAACCCCTTAGCTTCAACAGTGAAGTGCAACCAACGCTATAAGCCATAAATGCATTCCTCGGGTGTCCTGTAGTCATGCCGCTTGCGCGGCCTCGTATTGAGAT
>JAJNDL010000226.1 GCA_021156385.1 Moraxellaceae bacterium
CGCCACTCCTCCCGTTCCCTACACCGGCCGCCTGCTGGCCCGCCTGGGCGCGCTCGCCGGGCTGGTGGCCACTGCCGCGTTGCCGGCTGCCCCGGCCTTCGCAGCCGCCCCGCCGGTCTCCGCCGTCGACCTCGCCTTCTACACGGCACCCGCCATCGGCACGTCGGCCAAGGGCGACCTGCTGAAATACCGCTCCGCCACCGTGAACCTCGGCAACGGCGCGCCCGCCGTGCAGGCCTGGAACGTGCTCTACCGCTCCACCGATTCGCTGGGCGCGCCCAACGTCGTCTCCGGGACCGTGATCGTGCCGGCCACCGCCTGGAGCGGCACCGGTGCGCGGCCCATCATCGGCTATGCCGTCGGCACGCATGGCCTCGCACAGGGCTGCGCGCCCTCGCTCCAGATGGCGCGCGGCAGCGACTACGAGGCCGCCAACATCGCCGCCGCGCTGAAGGCCGGCTATGCCGTGCTGGTTTCCGACTACGCCGGCTACACCACCGGCAGCTCGCCCACCTACTTGGCCGGCAAGTCGCAGGGCCAGGCCGTGCTCGACCTCTTCCGCGCCGCCTCGCTGGTGCCGGGCGCGGGCCTCTCCGCCTCCGCCAAGACCGCCATCTGGGGCTTCTCGCAGGGCGGCCAGAGCGCCGCCTGGGCCGGTGAGATCAAGAGCACCTATGCGCCCGGCCTGAACCTCGTCGGCATCGCCGCGGGCGGCGTGCCCGCCGACTTCATCAACACCGCCGGCTATCTCGACGACAGCACCGGCGCCTCCTTCCTGCTCGGCGGCATCATCGGCCTCGCCACGCAGTACCCGGCGCAGATTCCGCTCGACACCTACACCAACGATGCCGGCAAGGCCGCCGTCGCCGAAGGCAAGCAGGGCTGCGTGTTCGATACGCTGTTCCCGTTCATGAACCACGCCGTCGCCGAGTACACCGTCGGCAACAAGCCGCTCAACGATTTCTTCGCCATCCCCTCCATCAACCAGGCGGTGACGGCGCAGAACCTCGGTGCCGGCAAGCCGGCCGCGCCGCTGCTGCAGTACCACGGCCGCGCCGACGAGTTCATTCCCATCGCGCAGCATGTCGCGCTGAAGCGCAAGTACTGCAGCAAGTTCGCCAACACGACCTTCCACGTGTACCCGAGCGAGCACATCGTCACGCAGTTCCAGGCGGCGCCCACCGTGCTCTCCTGGCTGGCCGACCGCTTTGCCGGCAAGACCACCTTCGGCACCTGCTTCACGCTCGCCGCGGCGCCGACCTCCACCGCCAATCCGGGCGGCGGCGACTTCGTCGTCTCCATGAAAAGCTGGCCGTTGTCCGGCGTGCTGAATCTCAAGACGCTGGCGCAGTCGGTGACGCTGCCCGAGGGCTCCACCTTCACCGCCGACGCCAACATGACGACGAGCGCGTTGAACGGCTCCATGGTCGTGCCGACCTTCACCGGCAACGTGAAGGTCGTCGGCCTGCCGGTGGACGTGAAGCTGAAGGTCGTGGAAGCCGCGCCCACGACCGGCACCGTGTCGCTGGACACCGACGGCCTGCTGCACATCCACGGCACTGCGACGGTGAACATCGAGGTGGTCTCGGCCGGCGCGTCCATCCTGCAGCTGCCGGTCGGCTGCAAGACCTCGGCGCCGGTGCTGATGCCCATCGACTACGACGGCCCGCTCGCCTCGCTCGGCAACGGCAACCTCGTGTTCAACGGCACGACCACCTTCCCGCCGATGCAGGACTGCGGCCTCTACACCAGCCTGTTCACCTCGCTGATGTCGGGCCCGGGCCAGACCTACACCATCAGCGTGAAGCCGCCCGCACCCACCACGTGGTAAGGCGGTGAGACACGGCCTGCCGCGACACGACGTCGCGGCAGGCTTCGGCTTTCAGGCGAGGCGTGATGGGTGCGTTGCGCAGGAAGTGCCCGCGTGCCGGCAAGTCCGTGGCGGCTGCGTCATGCCAGCCCGCTGCAGCCGTGCCGGCCGGCTCCCGGGCGCTTCCTGCGCAGCGCGCCTTGGCCGCCACCTTCATGGACGGGAGATTTGCGATGTCGACCAGCTCTGCCCTGCCTCCACCACGCCAGCCGTGGCGCCTCCTTGCGGTGCTGGTCGGCATCGTGCTGCTGGCGATGCTGTTTGCCTTGCGCGTACTGGCGGGGCCGGCGCCGGAGCCCGGCATGGCAGCGATGGCACCGGCCGCCCCGGCAATGCAGGCCGCTGCCGCGGCGCCGCCTGAATCGGCGGCCGAGGCCCGCCTGCCCGCGTCGCCGAACGCCGCCGCTGCCGCGCAGGCGGACGCGCTGCAGGCCGCCGCGCGCGATGTCGACCGGCCGCCACTCGCCGGTCCGCTCCGCGCGCGGCCGGCCTTCGTCTCGGAGATGGAGTGGGCGGCGCTGCAGGCGGTCGCGCGCCAGGGCGGCGATTACGATCGCGCGCTCCTGCGCCTCGTCAACAACCTGCGCTTCCACAAGCAGCTCGACCTCTGGCGCGCGCCCGGCACCGCGCCGGCCCTGCGCCGGGCGCTGGCGGCCCGGTTGCTCGCCGATCTGCCGGCGCGGGTACGCGACCGCGACTACAGCGTGGCCACGGCGCAGCAACTGCAGCAGGAACTGCTGGCCTGGCTGGAGCCCGACCCGGCGCAACGTCGGCTGCGCCTGGAGCAGGAGGCGCAGCGCGTGCGCAGCGAGGCCCTGCTGCAGGAACAGGGGGGAAGTCCGCTGCCCTAGGAATTTGGCCGAATCGGCAAAGAAAATGGGGCCAAACCGGCAATTGCCGCTGCGGAAAAACCCGGCGCAGAATCGGGTGCCGGCAATGCGCCGGCCCCTGCCGCCGGAGGGCGGTAGCAAGCAAGTTCCAGACGCCCCGGGGCGTCAAAACAACAAGAAGTGAAATTGCTTGAGGTGACCCGATGGATCTCGACACCCGGTGCATTCCGCTCGGTCATATCCAGACCTACTTCGACCTGCGCAAGGCCCTGATCCCCGATGCCAACTGGCTGCAGAAGCGCAGCCAGCACGTCGTGCACAACCCGCACGAAATCCTCGAGATGATCATCGGCATCGACCAGCAGGATTTCTACCGCAATGCCGGCATCGACTACCGGCCCGGCGACAGCGGCGTGTTCATCAGCACGCGCCAGGTGCTGGACCTCGTCGACCAGGCCGTGCTGGCGCTGGAGATGCCCTACCTCGGCCTCGCCATGGGCAACCTGATGACGATCACGCATCACGGCATGGCCGGCGTCGCCGCCATCTCGCAGCCGACGCTGCAGGGCTGCCTCGAGACCGTGGCGCGCTTCTGCCAGGAACTCTTTCCGCCGCTGGAGATGTACGGGCGCGTGGATGCCCGCGAGGCCTGCTTCGGCATCGAACCCAACCTCTCGCTCGCGCCCTACACGCACTTCTTCCTCGAGCTCAACATGGTGAGCTTCTACAACATCTTCCGGCAGCTCACCGGTGGCGAGCACGAGCTCACGCGCGTCGAGTTCAGCTACGTGGAGCCGGAGTGGAGCCCGGTCTATCGCCGCTATTTCCGCTGCCCCGTGGTGTTCGGCGCCGCCGAGACGCGCCTGGTGGGCGCGGTCGAGCTCGCCGACTACGAGATGCCGATGGCCAACCGCCTGATGGCGATGGCGGCGGAGAAGACGCTCTTCGAGAACATCCCGACCCGCGCCATCCGCCTGCTGCCGCTGCGCCTGCGCCGCCTGCTGGTGCGCTACTACGGCGCCTTCCCGTCGCTGGAGAATGCCGCGAGCGAGCTCGGCATGAGCGGGCGCACGCTGCGCCGCAAGCTGGCGGAGGAGGGCACGACCTACCAGCGCGAGCTCGATGCCGTGCGCCAGAAGATTGCGGAGGATAAGCGGGAGCCGCTGCGCATCCGGCAGTGAGCTGAGGCGGCGCCGGCGCGCCACATGAAAAACGAAGGGGAGCATGCGCTCCCCTTCGTGCTGGTGGCGTGGCGCAAGGCTGCGCCGTGTCTGCCGCCGGCTGCCGCTATGCGAACGCCAGCTTCGGCTCCGCCGCCACGACGCGGTTGCGGCCGGCGGCCTTGGCCTTGTAGAGCGCGCTGTCGGTGGCGCGGATCAGCTCGTCCATGCTGTGCGGGTTGTCGCCCTGCACGTAGATGAAGCCGAAGCTTGCGCTGATGAAGAAATTGCTGCCGCAGTCGGCCGTCACCACGGTGGCGGCGAGCTGCGCGCGGCAGCGCTCGACCAGCGCCCAGGCGCCTTCCGGCGAGGTCTCGCGCAGCAGCAGCATGAATTCCTCGCCG
>JAJNDL010000227.1 GCA_021156385.1 Moraxellaceae bacterium
GCCGCCACCCCGGCTGGCGTGCAGGTCGATGCGCAGGGCTGCCCGCTGGACGGCGACAAGGACGGCGTGGCCGACTACCAAGACAAGTGCCCGGACACCAAGGCCGGTGCTGCCGTGGATGGGACTGGCTGCTATGAAGTGCTGAAGGAAGCCGTATCCATGGCGATCGACGTGAAGTTCGCCACGGGCAAGGCCGACATCCAGGGTGATGCTTCCACCGCTGAAATCCAGAAGATCGTCGATTTCATGCAGAAGTACCCGACCGTCAACGTGACCATCGAAGGCCACACCGACAACCGCGGCAACCCGGCCAAGAACAAGCAGCTCTCGCAGAAGCGTGCCGACGCTGTGAAGGCTGCGGTGGTTGCTGCCGGCGTCGATGCCAGCCGCCTGTCCGCCGTGGGTTATGGCGCCGACAAGCCCGTCGCCGACAACAACACGGAAGAAGGTCGTGCCCAGAACCGTCGCGTGGTTGCGTCGGCCAAGGCCCAGACCGAAACCATCAAGATGAAGCGCTGAGCAGCAGCGTCATGAAAAAGGCCGCCTTCGGGCGGCCTTTTTCATGCGCGACCTTCAGCCTTTGCGGCCGAAGACATCCTCGAAGCTGCTGTAGTAGGAGGCCATCAGCACCGGCATGGACACTAGGAAGAAGCCGATGAACACCGCCAGGAATCCGGCGATCACCACCAGCAGGGCCAGTACGCCATAGACCAGGAAGGGCAGCCAGTTGTGCAGGCAGGCGCGGAAGCTTTCCTTCATGGCCGCCCAGGCCCCGAGGTCGGCGTAATAAACCAGGCCGGGTGCAAACCAGTAGGCCGCCGCAACGAGAACGCCCAGGCCGAGGAACACGAGGAAGGCCAGCAGCCCCAGCAGCAGCGGACCGCCGCCGAACTCGTTCATGTCGCGCCGGAAGGTGACAGGATCGAAGGCCGATGGATCGCCGACCAGGGCGAAGACGAGGCCGATGAGCACGGCCACCACCGCCATGATCATCAGCAGGTACAGCAGCCCCACCATCAGCAAGGGCCCGAGCTTGTCCCGGAAGCCGGTGAAGAGGTGGGCAATGTCGGGCTCCTCCCCGGCCGCGATGCCGCGCGCGAAGACCAGGATGCCGAGCATGAAGACCGGATAGATCAGGGAGTTGGCGATGGGCCCAAGCACCGGAATGAGGCTGAGCACGAGCTGCACGGCGAGCAGGATGACCAGCGCCACGATCCAGAGCAGCGGGGCGGCCTTGAAGAGCCGCCAGCCGTCGCCTATCCAGGTGGCACCGCGGCCGGCCTCGACCCGGATGCCGGGGACCGCGTACTGCGTTTCCGTACCCGGCTCGCGCACGTCTGCAACGGCCGAGTCCGGCGGACTGTAGGGATTACCCGGTGACACCATGACGCCCTCCTGAAAGTGGTTGGGAATTCTTGTGCTCTGGCCATGCTAGCAAGCCGCAGCCGAAGCCGCCGTCCACCGTACCGCCGGAATGTGACAACCTGCGCGCACTCGCCCTGCCGGCTGTAATCGGTATAATCGCCGCCTTTTTAGACAGCGGCCCCTCCGGCCTGGTGAACTCCGTGTCCCTTCAGAACATCCGCAACATCGCCATCATCGCCCACGTCGACCATGGCAAGACCACCCTCGTCGACAAGCTCCTGCAGCAATCGGGCACCTTGGGCGAACGCGCCGGCGAGATCGAGCGCGTGATGGATTCCAACGACCAGGAAAAGGAACGCGGCATCACCATCCTGGCCAAGAACACCGCCATCAAATGGCTGGACAAGCGCAGCGGCACCGAATACCGCATCAACATCGTCGACACCCCGGGCCACGCCGACTTCGGCGGCGAAGTGGAGCGCGTGCTCTCCATGGTGGATTCCGTGCTGCTGCTCGTGGATGCCGTCGACGGCCCCATGCCGCAGACGCGCTTCGTGACCATGAAGGCTTTCGCGCAGGGCCTGAAGCCCATCGTCGTGATCAACAAGGTCGACCGCCCGAGCGCGCGCCCGGACTGGGTCATCGACCAGGTCTTCGATCTCTTCGACAAGCTCGGCGCCACCGACGAACAGCTCGACTTCCCCATCGTCTACGGCTCCGGCCTGAACGGCATCGCCGGCCTCGAGCTCGACAAGCTGGCGCCGGACATGACGCCGCTTTTCGAGACCATCGTCGACAAGGTCGCGCCGCCGGAAGGCGATCTCACCGGCCCCTTCCAGATGCAGATTTCCTCGCTCGACTACAACAGCTATGTCGGCGTCATCGGCATCGGCCGCATCACCCGCGGCAAGGTGAAGACCAACAGCCCCGTGGTCATCGTCGACCGCGACGGCAAGAAGCGTAACGGCCGCGTGCTGCAGATCATGGGCTACAGCGGCCTGACCCGCGTCGAAGTGCCGGAAGCCGGCGCCGGCGACATCGTCTGCGTCACCGGCATGGAAGGCCTGCAGATCTCCGACACGCTCTGCGATCCGCAGAACGTGGAAGCGCTGCCGGCGCTGTCCGTGGACGAGCCGACGGTGAGCATGACCTTCCAGGTCAACAACTCGCCCTTCGCCGGCCGCGAAGGCAAGTTCGTGACCTCGCGCAACATCAAGGAGCGCCTGGAAAAGGAGCTCATCCATAACGTCGCGCTGCGCGTCGAGCCGACCGACTCGCCCGACCGCTTCAAGGTGTCGGGGCGTGGCGAGCTGCATCTGTCCGTGCTGATCGAAAACATGCGCCGCGAAGGCTACGAGCTCGGCGTGTCACGCCCTGAAGTGATCATGAAGGAAGTGGACGGCGTGAAGATGGAGCCGTTCGAGAGCGTGATCTTCGACGTGGAAGAACAGCACCAGGGCGCCGTGATGGAACAGATGGGCCTGCGCAAGGGCGAGCTCACCGACATGGTGCTCGATGGCAAGGGGCGCGTCCGCATCATGGCCACCGTGCCGTCGCGCGGCCTCATCGGCTTCCGCTCCGAGTTCCTGACCATGACCTCCGGCACCGGCATCATGACCTCGAGCTTCGACAGCTACGGTCCGGTGAAATCCGGCGCCGCCGCCTCGCGCAACAACGGCGTGCTGGTCTCCATGACCGGCGGCACCGCGCTGGCCTACGCGCTCTTCACACTGCAGGACCGCGGCCGTCTTTTCATCGGCCCGCAGACCGAAGTCTACGAAGGCATGATCGTCGGCCAGAACGCGCGTGGCGAAGACATGGTGGTGAACCCCACCAAGGCCAAGCAGCTCACCAACATCCGCGCTGCCGGCACCGATGAAGCCCTGACGCTGACCCCGCCGATCCGCATGACGCTGGAGCAGGCGCTGGAGTTCATCGAGGACGACGAACTCGTGGAAGTGACGCCGCAATCCATCCGCCTGCGCAAGAAGTTCCTCACCGAGAACGAGCGCAAGCGCGCCAGCCGCGGCGGCTAATCCCGCTGCGCATGAAAAAGCCCGCTATCTGCGGGCTTTTTTGTTGCCGCCATTTCTCCATGGGGCGTGTGGCACGACGTCATCGCCGGAACAGCCACATGATCAGGCTGAACACGATGCTGAGGATGATCATCGTGGTAATCGGTGCAAAGAATGTGAGGCCCGGACGGCTATAGGATATGTCGCCCGGCAGGCGGCCGAAGGGCAGCTTGCCGAGCAGCGGCCAGGCAAGGCCGATGGCGACGATGACGAAGCCGATGATGATCAGGGTTTTCTGCGTCATGACGAGCTGTCGTGAACTCCGGAACACCAAGCATAGGCGATGCCCGTGCAGCCGTGCAGCCGTGCAGCCGTGCAGCCGTGCAGCCGTGCAGCCGTGCAGCCGTGCAGCCGTGCAGCCGTGCAGCCGTGCAGCCGTGCAGCCG
>JAJNDL010000228.1 GCA_021156385.1 Moraxellaceae bacterium
TGCCCTTCCCGGCCATCGTGGCGGGCGCCGCCGTGGTGGGCGCCATCGGCGGGCGGCTGCGGCCAGACCTGTTCCGCAGCGGCGGCGGCCATGCCGCCGGCAACGCCCCGCACCTGCCGGCCCTCATCGACGACGACACGCCGACACCTCCCCACGCCCGGCCCGACCGCCGCCGCCTGCTGGGTCTGGCGCTGGCCGGCCTTGCCCTCGGCGGCGGCGGGCTCGGCCTGTTGCTGGCACTGGAGCAGGGCACGGGCCTGCTCACCCACCTCGGCCTCTTTTTCACCAAGGCGGCGCTGCTCACCTTCGGCGGCGCCTATGCCGTGCTGCCCTATGTCACCCAGGCTGCGGTGACGCACTACCACTGGCTGACGACGGCACAGATGATGGACGGGCTCGCGCTCGGGGAAACCACGCCGGGCCCCCTCATCATGATCGTGGCCTTCGTCGGCTTCGTGGCCGGCTGGAGCGTGGATCCGCTGTGGGCGGTACTCGGCGCCTGCGTGGCGACCTTCTTTACCTTCCTGCCGTCCTTCATCTTCATCCTGGCCGGCGGGCCGCTGGTGGAAGCCAGCCACAACGAACTGCGCCTGACGGCACCGCTGACGGCCATCACGGCGGCCGTGGTCGGCGTCATCCTCAGCCTGGCGCTGTTCTTCGGCGGACACGTGCTGTGGCCGGCGGGATTCACCGCCGGCATCGATGTCGCGGCTGCCGTCATCGCCGGGGCGGCGCTCGTCGCCCTGCTGCGCTTCGAGATCAACATCATCCGGCTGATCGCCGCCTGTGCCGTGGCGGGCCTGGCCTGGCGGCTGCTCATCGCCGCCTGACCCCGGCAGGCGCCAGCGCGCGGCAGAAGCTGCCGGCAAAACCTTGCCGACCGGGGCAAGAGGGCTGTTACCATCCCTTATCCCCGCCTGTCTCCAATACCTATGGAAACTGCCGACCTCAAAACGGAACATGCCAGCGATGCCAGCCAGACCCGCATCCTGGTAGTCGACGACGATGTCCGCCTGCGCAACCTCCTGCAGCGCTTCCTGGAGGAGCAGGGGTATACGGTTCGCGCCGTGCCGGATGCAGTGCAGATGGACCGCCTGCTGGGACGCGAGCTGTTCGCGCTCATGGTGCTGGACCTGATGCTGCCCGGTGAAGACGGCATGGCCATCTGCCGCCGCCTGCGCCAGGCCGGCAACAACCTGCCCATCATCATGCTGACGGCGAAGGGCGCCGACTCCGACCGCATTTCGGGCCTCGAGGCCGGGGCCGACGACTACCTGCCCAAGCCGTTCAATCCGCAGGAGCTGCTGGCGCGCATCAAGGCCGTGCTGCGGCGCCAGCAACGCGAGCTGCCGGGGGCGCCGTCGCATGCGGCGGAGAAAGTGAAGTTCGGGCCGTGGTCGCTGGACCTGTCCACCCGCCAGCTCGACCGCAACGGCGAGAACGTCTCGCTCACCACCGGCGAGTTCGCCGTGCTGAAGGCGCTGGTGCAGCATCCGCGCGAACCGCTCACCCGCGACAAGCTGATGAACCTCGCCCGCGGCCGCGAGTGGGGTGCCATGGAGCGGTCGATCGACGTGCAGGTCTCGCGCCTGCGCCGCCTGATCGAGGACAACCCCGCGAAGGCGCGCTATATACAGACCGTCTGGGGCGTGGGCTATGTGTTCGTGCCGGACGGCAATGAATAAATGACGCGGTGACACCGCATTTCCATTTTCCTCTGAAGGCCCGTACCGGTGATCCGTTTCAACAAGCTGCTCAACCGCTTCAAGCCGCGCTCCGCGGCCTGGCGCACCACACTCGTGATCGGCATCGTCGTGATTGCCGGCCAGTACCTGTCCATCGCCTTCTTCTGGAGCAACCTGTATGCGCCGGAAGTGCGCCAGCACGCGCACTATTCCGCCACGCAGATCCGCCTGCTGCGCAACGCCGAACGCAATGCCGCGAGCCCGGCGCAGGCCCGGGAGCTGGAGGGCTGGGTGCGCGATGCCACGGGCATCGAGATCGCGCGTGATCCGAGACACTTCCCCGTCGTCGTCGACAAGCCCTTCGTGGAGATCTTCAGCGATTTCTATGAATCGCAGCTGAGCGAGGAACTGCACGAGCCGGTGCAGGTCTACTTCAAGTTCAAGCCGACGCCGGTGGCCTGGATCAAGGTGCCCTCCATGGAGGGAGTGTGGGTCCGCGAGCCGCTGGTCTACTTCGCGCAGTACGACCCCTACATCATCATCGGCTGGGTGATCGGCGTGCCGCTGCTCGCCATCATCGCCATCGTGGTGCTGGTGCGGCAGCTCAATCGTCCGCTCAAGCGCCTGCAGCTGGCGGCGCTGCGCGTCGGCAAGGGTCAGCACTCCACGCAGCTCGACACGCAGAGCGGCCCCATGGAAATCCGGGCGGTGAACCGCGCTTTCAACCAGATGACGCGCGAGATCCAGCAGGCCGCGCGCGAGCGTGCCTTCATGCTGGCCGGCATCTCGCATGACCTGCGCACGCCGCTGACTCGCCTGCGCCTCACCGCGGAGTTGATGAAGGATCGCGAAACCGCCGAGGGCATGGTGCTGGACATCGAGGACATGGACGCCATCCTCGACCAGTTCATCGCCTACATGCGCGACGGCTCCGATGAAGCCGTGGAAACCGCCAACATCAACCTGCTGATTTCGGAGATCGTGGCGCAAGCCTCCGCCCAGGGTGAAGTCGATTTCACGCCGCAGGAAGTTCCCGACATGCCCATGAAGCGCCTGTCGCTGAAACGCATGCTCGACAACCTGGTGAGCAATGCGCTGCGCTACGGCGGCGCGCCGGTGCACCTCCGCACCGGGCACAATGCCGACGACCGCACGGTGGTGCTGACGGTGCGTGACCATGGGCCCGGCATCAACGAGGAGGAGCTGCCCAATCTGCTGCAGCCCTTCGTGCGCGGCGAATCGGCGCGCACCTCGCAGGGCTCCGGACTCGGGCTCGCCATCGTCGCGCGCATCGTCAAGATGCATAACGGCAAGCTCGAGATCCGCAATCATCCGGAAGGCGGCCTGAACGTGACCATCACGCTACCGCTGAACCGTCGTCCCGGACGCGTCTGAGTCGCACCGCTGCCAACAAAAAAGCCGGCTGATGCCGGCTTTTTTCTGCGTGATGCAGTCAGTGCAGCTGGTGCGGCACGCCCGAGCCGCCGCGCAGCAACTGCTCCACGTCGATGGGATCGAAGCGGTATTCCTGGTTGCAGAACTGGCAGGCGACCTCGATGCCTCCCTGCTCGGCCACGATGGTGCGCAGCTCTTCTTCGCCCAGCGAAAGCAGCACCTGCTCGGTGCGCTCGCGCGAGCAGTTGCAGTGGAAGCGCACGCTTTCGCTCTCGTGCAACTGCACGGTCTCTTCGTGATAGAGACGGTAGAGCAACTGGGACGACGGCAGCTCCAGCAGCTCGCCCGGCGTCACCGTGTCGGTGAGCTGGCAGAGGCGCGGCCAGATGTCGCGGTCCTCGCCGCGATCGTGGCCCGGCAACACCTGCAGCAGCAGGCCGGCGGCGTTCTCGCCGCCCGCCGCCAGCCAGAGTCGCGTGGGCAACTGCTCGGACTGCATGAAGTAGTGCTCGAGGCATTGCGCCAGCGTGGTGCCGTCCAGCGGCACGATGCCCTGGTAGCGCTGGCCATTCTCGGGATCGATGGTGATGGCGAGCTGGCCTTCATTGCCGAAGAGCTGTGCCAGCGACATCTCCGCCGCCTCCTCCGACCAGCCTTCCCCCACCTGGGCGATACCGCGCAACTCGCGGCGGTGGTTGCATTCCACCATCAGGGTTTCGAGCGGGCCGTTGCCGCGCGCCTGCAG
>JAJNDL010000229.1 GCA_021156385.1 Moraxellaceae bacterium
GCGCTTCTCCGGACGCATCCACTTGCGCACGTTCTTGCTGTAGTACTTGATGCCCTCGATGGAGGTCAGGATCTCGGCGATCTTGGTCTCGTCCAGCGAGCGGTGGCCGAAGTCGTCGGAGACAGCCTGGGCCAGCTCGTCCTGGTACTTGATCAGGGCACGGCGCAGGGCCTCGAGGTTGGCCAGGCGCTCGGAGGCGGTCGGCATGGGCCTTTGCCGGAATGCCTGCTTCTGGGTCTGGAAGACGCGGTGCAGGTCGGCAACCTGCACGCTGCCGGCGGACATCTCTACGACATTGGCAACCATGGTGGTGACTCCTCTCTGGGCCGTCTTTCGCGGCCGTGTAGTTGGCCTCCGGCTCGTCCTGAGCAGGAAGGGGCTATGACGGGATGTATTTCTAGAGTAATTGCTCTAGACTGTCAACGATAGCTCATCCGCACCGTCCGCCAAGGAATCCGCCGCGTGAAGACCCGGGACAAAATTCTCCTGAAAAGCCTCGAGCTCTTTAACGAGCAGGGCGAGCGCAAGGTCACGACCAATCATATCGCTGCCGCCCTGGGCATCAGTCCGGGCAATCTCTATTACCACTTCCGCAACAAGGAAGAGATCATCTTCGAGCTCTTCTGCCAGTACGAGCAGGCGACGCTCTCCCTGCTCATGGCACCGGAAGACCGGCCGCTGACCTATGCCGACAAGATCGGCTACTTCGAGGGCATCCTCGGCAACATGTGGGTCTACCGCTTCCTGCACCGCGATCTCGAGCACCTCATGGCCGACAACGCGCCGCTGCAGGAGCGCTACCGGCAGTTCGCCCTGCAGGTGCTGGTGCAGGGCCAGCGCATCTACCAGCGGCTCGCCGAGTCGGGACTGATTGCGGCCGAGCCCGATGAAGTCACCGCCCTCATCATGAATATCTGGATCATCATCACGAACTGGATCACCTTCCTGGTGACCACCGGCATGTTCGGCCCGGCGGACACCATCAGCCATGACCTGGTGAAGCGCGGCATCTACCAGATCCTGCTGCTGGAAGCGCCGTACCTGCGCGGCGAAGCACTGGAGAAGCTGCCGGAGATGAAGGCCCGCTACGGCGGCTGATGCCGAGAGCACGTAGTAAAAAGCCCGCTCGATGCGGGCTTTTTCATTTGACCGGCGGCAGCCGACTCAGCAGGAACTCGGGGATGCGCCGCTCGAGATAGTAGCGCGGGTCGCGCGGCGTCCCGCCCTCGATGAAGCCGACATGCCCACCCTGCCGGCAAAGCTCGAAGTGCACGCTGGGCGACAGCTCGCCGGCATGCGGCAGCACATCCGGCGACATGAGCGGGTCGTCGTGCGCATGGATCACCAGGGTCGGCACGCTGATGTGCTGCAGGAACTGGCGGGAGCTGGAGCGTCCATAATAGTCGTGCACGTCGCGAAAGCCGTGCAGCGGCGCCATCATGATGTCGTCGAAGTGCCAGAACGAACGGAAGGGCCCGTGCTGCAGCTGCACGGCGACACGCCTGGCCGCCTCGCGGTTTCCGGCACGCTCCAGGTGACGCATCTTCTCTTCCCAATGCGCCACCAGCGTGCCGATGAAGTGGCGGCGATAGATGCGCGACACGCCGCGATCCATGCGATCGGCGCACAGCGGCAGCAGCAACGGTACCGATACTGCCACGCCGGCGAAGACCGGCGCGTCCGCTGCGGTTTCGCCGAGCAGCTTCAGGGTCATGTTGCCCCCCAGCGAATATCCCACGATGGCGCGGGGCGCGCGCGGAAAACGCCGCGCCATGTGCAGCAATGCCTGCTGCAGGTCGTCGCTGGAGCCGGCGTGGTAGGCACGCGGCAGATTGTTGGGGCGATTGGCGCCCCGACAGTTCAGCGCCGCACTGCCCCAACCCTGCCGCGCCAGGGAGGCCTGCAGGCCAAGCACATAATGCGAGTCACTGGAGCCGGAAAGCCCATGGACCACGAGCACCAGCGGGCGATCGTCCTGCCAGTTCGCTGGCAGGTGCCAGTCCAGATCGAGAAAGTCGCCATCGGGCAGCGCCACGGTTTCACGCTCGCGCCCTACCTTCGGCAGTTGCCTGAAGAAGGTGGAGAACAGCGTCTGCGCATGCGGATTGCGCAGCCACCAGGCCGGGCGAAAGGGACTTGCGAACACTCCGGCGGGAAATTCCTGCACCATGCTCATGCCATGCCCTCCGGCCGATAGCGTGCGAGACCGGCCTGCACCAGGCCAGCGTGGGTCTGCTTCTGCAGCACGAAGTGCGCGGGCAATGCCAGCGCCGACCACTCGCATTCGGATTCGACATACAGGAACGCGCCCGGCTTCAGCAGCCGCCGCTCGTGCAGCAGGCTGCAGATGGCTGGCAGGAGTTCGCGATGGAACGGCGGATCCAGGAAGACACCGTCGAAGCCTCCCACGGGCTGCCACGGCGCCGGTTGACGCAGCAATGCCAGCGCATCACCCAGCAACAGGTCGAGGTGCTCCGCCTGCAGATCCTGCGCCGATGCCTGCAACTGCTGAAACTGTGTCCGCTGCCTCTCGATCATCACAACGCGTCCCGCCCCGCGGGACAGCGCCTCGAACCCGAGCGCGCCGCTGCCGGCGAATGCATCCAGGCACACGGCACCGGCAATCTCGAACTGCAGCCAGTTGAACAGGGTTTCGCGCACCCGGTCGGGCGTCGGCCGCAGGCCTTCCGTGTCGACGAAACGCAACCGCCGGCTGCGCCATCTGCCACCAACGATACGCAGCATGTTGGTGTTGCTGCGACTCACGGCCGGCCCTGCCCCACTGTCACCACGAGCAGCTTGTCAGGATCGATCTGGCGCTGGTAGGCCGCGCGCACGTCATCGGCGGTCACGGACTGCACGCGCGCCAGATATTGGTCGAGGTAATCGAGTGGCAGCCCATAAAAGCCGATCATGCCCAGGTAGCCGAGGATGCTGGCATTGCTGGCCGTGCTGAGCGGGAAGCTGCCGACAATGCTGGCCTTGGCGTCCTGCAGCTCGGCCTCGCTCGGGCCGGTGCGCACGAAATCGCCGAGCACGCCCCGAATGATCTTCAGCGCCTCGGCCGTCTGGTCGGCGCGCGTCGAGAGGCTGATCTGGAACGGTCCTTCGGCACGCATCTGCACGAAACCGGAATACACGCCGTAGGTGAGGCCACGACGCTGGCGCAATTCGTTCATGAGCCGCGCCGCGAATCCGCCACCGCCCAGAATCTCGTTGCCCACCATGAGCGCGAAATAATCCGGATCGCCATAGCGGATGCCCGGCTTGCCCACCAGGATGTGGGTCTGCGCGGACGGGAAGGTGCGATAAACGTGCCGGGCCTTGTCGAGCGGCGGCACCGCTGGCAGCGGCGCGGCCGGCTCGCCAGCAGGCAGCGCCGCGCTGATGCGCTCCGCCATGGCCTCGGCCTCTTTGCGCGAGAGCGCGCCGACAATGGCCACCGTCAGGTTGCGCGCCACGTAGTAGCGCTGATGGAAGCGGGCGAGATCCCCGCGCTTGATGGTGTTGAGCGTGTCACGGGTTCCTGCTGGCGGCTGCGAATAGGGATGATCGCCGTAGAGGCCCTTGTAGAAAATCTTGCTCGCAATGGCCGCAGGGGACTGCTCCTGCTGCTGCAAGCCGACTTCACTGCTGCGCATTGAACGTGCAAAGGAATCGGCCGGGAACCGGGGATTTGCCACCACATCGGCAAAGACCTCGAGGGCCGGATTACGGAAGGCCGGATCGCTGAGCACGCGCATCTCGACCAGCGCCATGTCACGGTGCGAGCTGGCCTCGTATGCCGCCCCCACGCTCTCGAAGCCGCGCGCGATCGC
>JAJNDL010000230.1 GCA_021156385.1 Moraxellaceae bacterium
CATGAGCCACGAGCTGCGCACGCCGCTGAACGCCGTGATCGGCCTCAACAGCCTGATGCTGGAGAGCATCCTGCCGCCGATGCAGCGCCAGCAGGCCGAGCTCGCCTGCCAGGCCGGCGAGACCATGCTGCACCTCATCAACGAGATCCTCGATTTCTCGCGCATCGAATCCGGCCGGCTGGAACTCGACAGCCAGGTGTTCTCGCCTCGCCATCTCCTGGAGGAATGCCTCGGCATGATGGCGCAGCGCGCCGCCGACAAGCGCCTGCACCTGCGCAGTGAACTCGAGGTGCCGCTGGAGCTCTACGGCGACGCCGCGCGCCTGCGCCAGATCATCCTCAACCTGCTCAGCAACGCCATCAAGTTCACGCCGCACGGCGAGGTGCGCGTGCGCGCCTGCGAACACTCCTGGCAATCGCGCAGCTGGCTCTACGTCGAAGTGCACGACACCGGCATCGGCATCGAGAAGGGCAAGGAGTCGCGCATCTTCCAGCCCTTCGAGCAGGCCGATGCCAGCACCACGCGCCTGTTCGGCGGCACCGGCCTCGGCCTCGCCATCTGCAAGGGGCTGGTCGCCGCCATGGGCGGCAAGATCGGCGTCAACAGCACGCCGGGGCGCGGATCGACGTTCTGGGTGGAGCTGCCTTTCGCGCAACCGACCCCGGCACAGCGCATCCAGCCCCCGCCCCTGGCAACATCACCCGCCGCACCGAGAAAAATGGAGGATGCGACGCGCATCCTGCTCGCGGAAGACAACACCACCAACCAGTTCGTGGCACGGCAGATGTTCGAGAAGCTGGGCTATTGCGTGGACATCGTGAGCAATGGCGTGGAAGCGGTGGAGGCCGCCGGCCGCCAGCGCTACGACGTCATTTTCATGGATTGCCACATGCCGGTACTGGACGGCTTCGCCGCCAGCCGCACCATCCGCGCGCAGGAGCCGGACGGGCAGCGCGTGCCCATCGTTGCGATGACGGCGCTGGCCTTCAAGAGTGACCAGGCGCGCTGCGTCGATGCCGGCATGGACGACTACCTGAGCAAGCCGGTGCGCCTGCACGAACTCTCGCGCGTCATCGGTCGCTGGGTGCGCGCCAGCAACTTCGACATAAGCCCGCTCTGACGCGCGCCACGCTCACTCCCCTGCCCACCGCTGGCACGCTGTTGCGGGATGCGGCGGCGTGTTCGTGGATCAGCGCTGCCAGCCGGCGGGTGCGACCACGCTCTGCGCATGGAGCCGGCCGAGCCCGGCCCGGGCTGCTTCATGGCCCTGCTGCGCCGCACGGCCATACCAGTCGGCCGCGATCGCAAGATCCTGTTGCACACCACGTCCCGTGGCGTAAAGCCGGCCCAAGGCCTCCTGCGCGTCCGCATCGCCCTGCTCGGCGGCCCGGCGATACCACTCCGCTGCGGCCGCGGCATCCGCGACCATCCCCTGGCCATTCTCGAGCAGCAGCGCGAGGTTGAATTGCGCTGCCGCCTTGCCCTGTGCCGCGGCCTTGCGATACCACGCCGCCGCCTGGCGAAAATCCTGTGCCACGCCCTCGCCGTTCGCCAGGAGCAGGCCCAGGTTGAACTGCGCGATTGCATGCCCCTTCTCCGCCGCCTGGCGATACCAGGTGGCGGCTGCCGCCACGTCCTGCGGCACGCCCTGACCGTACTGCAGCAGCATGCCGAGATTGACCTGGGCATCGGCATGGCCCTGCTCGGCGGCGCGGCGATACCAGGCGGCGGCACGCGCAAAATCCTGCACCACATGGTCGCCTTTCTCGTGCGCGAGGCCGAGGCTGAACTGGGCGTCCGCCAAGCCCTGCTCGGCCAGGCGCGCACGCTCCTGCACGGCCGCCGCATAGGCGGCGGCATAGGCCTGCACGTCGGGAGCCGGAGCCGTGCCGGTCAGGGCCGCTTGTACGGAGATCGGGAGAATGAGCGGGAGCGCCAGGGCGCAGATGGATCGGATCGAAGGCACAGCGAACTCCCGGCCGGTGGCAACAGGATTATTGATGAGCGTCCTGTGTTCCCTGCGGGGCCTTCCGGTGAGCGCGCAACGTGAGGAGAAATCCTGGCGGCCGGGCCGCCTCGTCTGCACCGAAGCTCAACACGCCTGTGCGGAATATGCAAGACGGCCGGCATCGTTGGTCTTGTGGCACAGGAAGATGGCTTTGCGTAAGCAGTGCCGGTGCCGACCGCCTCGGCAGCCGGGCCTGTCTACACTGTCCCCTTCACTCGCGCCGGGAGATGAGACATGACTAACCAGGATTTCCATGCGTGCATTGCCGCCTGCAATGCCTGCGCCGACGCCTGCGACCAGTGTGCGGCGGCCTGCCTGCAGGAGACCAATGTGCAGGCCATGGCGCGCTGTATCGCGCTCGACATCGACTGTGCCCAGATCTGCCGCATGGCGTCGGCATACATGGCACGCAACAGCGAGCTCGCCAACTACCTTTGCAAGTTCTGCGAGGAAGTCTGCGAAGCCTGTGGCGAGGAGTGTGCCCGCCATCAGGCAGCGCATTGCCAGCGCTGTGCCTCTGCCTGTCGCAGCTGCGCCGAAGAGTGCCGGCGCATGGCGGTGAAGATGCCGGGCGCCACGGCGACACAGCGTGCCGAGCAGCGTCAGGCGCACTGAGGCCTTTCGTCCGCCCATCCGCACGGAGTACCGGCACATCGGTGTCCCTGCCCGGAAAAAGAAAAGCCCGCATGCGGGCTTTTCTTCATTGCAGCGGAAGGCGGTCCTTCCGGTTCAGCGCGGGCAGCCGGCTCCTCCTTGGCCGCTGCGATCAGGGCCTCATTTGATGATGAAGCGCTGCAGGAACACTTTGAGCTCCGCCTTCTCGTCCGGCCGCTCGAAGATCAGGTGCGAGGTGGCACCGGTGATCCACGGGCCGAAATCGAGTGGCGAGGTCCAGGGCCGGTACTGGCGGATGCCGTAGCCATCGGCATCGTAGTCGGCCTGCACGCGCACGCCGGGCATGGCGTAGAGCTGTTCACCCACCAGCGGCAGGTTGGCGATGGTCGCCGCGGCGATCGAACTCGCGTTCGGCACGATGGTGTCGCCGGCGCCGGTGGTGATGAGCAACGCCCGCTTGTTCTGGCCCAGCGGCGGATAGTGCATGTAGTCCAGCGTGTTGATGGGATCACCGTAATCCAGCGACTGCTGGATGGCGGCGCGCAGCATCAGCGCTTCGGCGCCATTGGCAGCGGGCGGCTCCAGCTTCGAGAAGCTGGTGTCCCAGAGGATGGACTCGGAAAGGATGCTGGTGATGCCGACGCCGGTGACGGAGAAGCGGCCGCCGTCGAACTGCGGCGCCAGCGAGGCGAAGTGGCTGCCCAGCACGCCGCCCAGCGAAGTGCCCTGCATGCTGATGCGGTCGACGTTGAGGTCGGCCAAGCCGTCGGCCTTCATCCAGTTCAGGTTGAAAAGTGACAGCTTCGCGACGACGTCGACGTTGCGCAGGCTGCTCTTCACCGCCTTGTAGAGCGAGCCGAAATCCAGCGTGCACTGCGTCATCATGCCGATCTGGCGGTCGAGCCGGTCGATGCTGAGGTTGTCGAAGACGCCGCCGCCGTTGCTCTCCGTGCGGGCGCCATGGTTGGGAAAGTCGATGGTGATGGTGGCGGCGCCGAGGCTGGCGTTCTCATCCGTCACGATGCCCTCCATCATGTCCTTGCTGCCGCCGAGCCCGTGCGCATAGATCACCACGGGGGCCGACTTGTTGGCCGCGCTGCGCGGAATCGTCAGGCGGAACGGCACCCATTCGTCCATGCGCGTGGCGCCGCTGAAGTCGACGGTGCCGATGCCGCCCTTGCGTGAGGTTACGTACGCCGTGGTCGCGGGCGATGGTGGCCGTAAGGAGATTCTTCATCGGTGCCACTGCCTCGTTACGGTCGCGCACGGTGAAGAGCGTCGCGGTGCGAACGTACGAGGAATTGATGCCCGCCGCCTGGAGGGCCTGGCGCACCTGGCCGGCATACGCGGCCTCCGGGCTGCCGACTGGCTGCTTCGCTGCTTTTGCCTCGAACCAGGGCTCGAAGCTGAACGGCACCATCAGGCTGCCGGTAACGGCGATCAGCACGCGGTGGCCGTAGGGCCAGCGCGAAAGCGGGAATACCTGCAGAACCTCGGACGGCGCGCTCACCTTGTCGGAGCGCGCGTAGGTGCTGAGGCTGGTGCGGATGGGCAGGAACTTGCCGGTATCGAGATCGAAGGCACGCACGGCGCTGCCGCCGTCGGCTGGCAGCGTGAACTCGGCCGGGCGCTTGTCGAACTCGAAGACTGCCACCGTCGCGGCGCTGTAGCCGCTGGCGCCGTTGAAGATCAGCGAGGGCGTGAAACCGTCGGCAGCCGGCAGTTGCGCCAGCACCTCGGGACGGACGATGCCGTCCTCCAGTTGCAGCCGGACGCCGGTGGGGGAGCTGGCGCTGCTCACGGACCAGAAGTTGGAGGGGAACGGCACGCCGCAGGTCGCGGACGACAACGGGTTGCAGACACCGGCAAAGGCGCTGGCGGATAGTCCGCAG
>JAJNDL010000231.1 GCA_021156385.1 Moraxellaceae bacterium
TCGATGTTCACCTGCAGGCAGACCTGCAGGGGCGGCAGCCCCGCCGGACGCTGCTCGGCAAGGCGCCGGGCGACCTTCTCGCGGTCCACGGAATGGATCCAGTGGAAGTGCTCCGCGACCTCGCGGGTCTTGTTGCTCTGCAGGGGCCCGATGAAGTGCCACTCCAGCGGCAGGTCGGCCGTGGCCGCGATCTTGGCCAGCCCTTCCTGCACGTAGTTCTCGCCGAAGGCCGCCTGGCCGGCGGCAAAGGCCGCCCGCACGGCCTCGGCCGGCTGGGTCTTGCTGACCGCCAGAAGGCGCACACGGCCCGGCAAGCGGTCGGCTGCTGCTTCCGCCCGGTCGATCCTGTCACGCAATTTGCGCAGGTTTTCGGCAATCTCGCTCATCCGAAAAAGTCTTCCGCAGAGCCTGTTTACAGTGTTCTCGGGGTGGCGGTAACGTAACCGAGTTCCTGCCACCAATAATGAAAGAAAGATTCTGGCAGAGCGGTCCCCGTACCGCGAGTGCCCCGTTGTGGAGTCTCCATGGACATTACCGAACTGCTTGCGTTCTCGGCCAAGAATGGTGCTTCCGACCTGCACCTGTCCGCCGGGCTTCCCCCCATGATCCGCGTCGACGGCGACGTCCGCCGCATCAACCTGCCGCCGCTGGAGCACAAGGAAGTCCACCGCCTCGTCTACGACATCATGAACGACAAGCAGCGCAAGGACTTCGAGGAGTTCCTGGAGACCGACTTCTCCTTCGAGGTGCCGGGCGTGGCCCGCTTCCGCGTCAACGCCTTCAACCAGAACCGCGGCGCCGGCGCCGTGTTCCGTACCATTCCTTCCAAGGTGCTGACCATGGAAGAACTAGGCATGGGCAAGGTCTTCCAGAACATCGCCGAAACCCCGCGCGGCATCGTGCTCGTGACCGGCCCGACGGGCTCCGGCAAGTCGACCACGCTGGCCGCCATCCTCGACTTCATCAACAACACCCGCTACGAGCACATCCTCACCATCGAGGACCCCATCGAGTTCGTGCACGAATCCAAGAAGTGCCTGGTCAACCAGCGCGAGGTGCACCGCGACACCCTCGGCTTCTCCGAGGCCCTGCGCTCGGCGCTGCGTGAAGACCCCGACATCATCCTCGTGGGCGAAATGCGTGACCTGGAAACCATCCGTCTGGCGCTGACCGCCGCGGAAACCGGCCACTTGGTGTTCGGCACCCTGCACACCACCTCCGCCGCCAAGACCATGGACCGCGTCATCGACGTGTTCCCGGCCGAAGAAAAGGAAATGGTGCGCGGCATGCTCTCCGAATCGCTGCAGGCCGTGGTCTCGCAGACCCTGCTGAAGAAGAACGGCGGCGGTCGCGTCGCCGCGCACGAGATCATGATCGGCACGCCCGCCATCCGTAACCTCATCCGCGAAAACAAGGTGGCGCAGATGTACTCCGCCATCCAGACTGGCGGTTCGCTCGGCATGCAGACCCTCGACCAGTGCCTGAAGAACCTGGTGCAGAAGGGCCTCATCAACACCCAGGTCGCCCGCGAAAAGGCCAAGGTGCCGGAAAACTTCTGATCGCCCGCGGCCACGGCGGTCGTCGTGGCCGCCGGGCTGCATCCGCGCCACCGGCGCAACCGCTTCCAGTTGAAGACGGCCCGACCGTCAGAGGTAATCATGGAATTCGAAGATCTGCTCAAGCTCATGGTGCAGAAAGGCGGCTCCGACATGTTCATCACTGCCGGCGTGCCGCCTTCGATCAAGCTCAACGGCAAGGTCGTGCCCATCACCAAGACGCCGCTCTCGCCGGAAATGACGCGCGAGGTCGTGCTCGGCGTGATGACCGAAGCACAGCGCAAGGAATTCGCCCAGACCAAGGAATGCAATTTCGCGATCTCGGCCCGCGGCATCGGCCGTTTCCGCGTCTCCGCCTACTACCAGCGCAACCTGGTGGGCATGGTGCTGCGCCGCATCGAAACCAATATCCCCAAGGTCGACGACCTGAAGCTGCCGGAAATCATCAAAGAACTGGCGATGACCAAACGCGGCATCATCATCTTCGTGGGTGCGACGGGTACCGGCAAATCCACCTCGCTCGCGGCGATGATCGGCCACCGCAACGCCAATTCGCGCGGCCACATCATCACCATCGAGGACCCCATCGAATTCATCCACCAGCACAACGGCTGCATCGTCACGCAGCGCGAGGTGGGCATCGATACCGAATCCTTCGACATCGCCCTGAAGAACACGCTGCGCCAGGCGCCCGACGTGATCCTCATCGGCGAAATCCGTACCCGCGAGGTGATGGACTACGCCATCGCCTTCGCCGAAACCGGCCACCTGGTGCTGGCGACGCTGCACGCCAACAACGCCAACCAGGCGCTGGACCGCATCATCCATTTCTTCCCGGCCGACCGGCACCACCAGCTGCATATGGACCTGTCGCTCAACATGAAGGGCATCGTCGCGCAGCAGCTCATCCCGACGCCGGACGGCAAGGCCCGCCGCGCCTGTATCGAAGTGCTGCTCAACACGCCGCTGGTGGGCGACCATATCCGCAAGGGCGAAGTGCACCTGCTCAAGGAGCTGATGAAGAAGTCGCGCGAAGTCGGCATGCAGACCTTTGACCAGGCGCTCTACGATCTCTACGCCGCCGGCGAGATCACCTATGAAGACGCGCTGAAGCATGCCGACGCGCCCAACGACCTGCGCCTCATGATCAAGCTCGGCTCGGAATCCGACTCGCGCTATCTCGACCAGGCGACGCGCGGCCTGACGCTGCAGCAGACCGACTGAGCTGCGACGCACATGAAAACGCCGGCAACCGCCGGCGTTTTTGTTTTTGCATGGCGGGTTCGCCTCATGCGGACAGCAGCATTTTCCCGCCTGCCACCACGAGCACGGCCGCCAGCACTTTCTGCAAGGTGGCTACCGGCAGGCGCCGGCTGCCGAGCTCCGCCCCCACCCAGCCGCCGGCAATAACGGCGACAGCCCAGAAAGGGAAGCCTTCCGGCATGACGAAGCCGTGCCGGGTAAAGAATCCTGCCAGCCCGGCCAGCGAGTTCACCAGGATGAAGAGTGCGGCGACACCCGACACCTCCCGCACCCGGCCCCAGCCCAGGAAAAGCGCGAGCGGCGAGAGGAAGATGCCGCCCCCTACTCCAGTGAGCCCCGAGAGCAGGCCGATGCTTCCTCCGGCCAGCAGCAGCGCGGGCAATGCCGGTCGCTGCACCGCCGCGGACTCCGAAACCGGCCGGGCCAGGAAGCGCCACGCGGAATACAGCAGCACGACACCCAGCATGGGCTTGTAGGCGCCGGGAGGCAGCGTGACGAGCCCGCCCAGAAAGGCCAGGGGCACAGCGGCCAGCGCCACCGGCCAGAACAACTGGCGCGAGAAGCAGCCGGCGCGCAGGTATTTCCAGCTGGCGATGCTGGCCACCAGCACATTGAGCAGCAGCGCCGTGGGCTTCATCACCAGGGGCGCCACGCTGAACAGCGCCATGGCAGCCAGGTATCCGGACGCGCCGGCATGGCCGACGGAGGCATAGAGCAGCGCGGCCAGGAACATCAGCACTGCCAGCAACAGGATGGCCTCCAGTCCCATGACTCTTCCTCGTCAGTGATTCGCGAAGGCCCTACCCTAGCGAATTCCGGACCAAAAAAAAGCCGGGCCCGTGGAGCCCGGCTTTTTTTGCCGCAAGTTCAGGCCGCCTTGCGCACCAGCTTCATGCCGGTGGTGACGAGGCTCTGGTAGAGGCTGGGCAGGAGGCGCTGCACACCGTCGGCGGCGCGCGCGTCGGCGCCGATCAGCACGCGGCG
>JAJNDL010000006.1 GCA_021156385.1 Moraxellaceae bacterium
TGCTGGGCTGCCTAGGGCCTGCTGCAGCGCCTGCTGTGCCTGCTGCTCCCCGTTAAGTGGCACCTTTGTAGCGCAGGCAGCGAGGAGCAGGGCGGTTCCCGTGGACAGCAACAGACGGCGCAGCATGGCGTTCTCCGGTCAGTGGCGGAAGTGGCGCATCCCCGTGAAGACCATGGCGATGCCATGGTCGTCCGCGGCGGCGATCACCTCGGCATCGCGCATGGAGCCACCCGGCTGGATGACGGCGGCGATGCCTGCCTTGGCGGCGTTGTCGATGCCATCGCGGAAGGGGAAGAAGGCATCGGAAGCCATCACCGCGCCTCTCACCTCG
Source organism: Moraxellaceae bacterium (assembly GCA_021156385.1). Classification (GTDB taxonomy): domain Bacteria; phylum Pseudomonadota; class Gammaproteobacteria; order Pseudomonadales; family Moraxellaceae; genus UBA2031. Next base: position 332 of record JAJNDL010000006.1, read on the forward strand.
AGGCCGGCATGCTCGGCCTTGATGGCGGCAATGCGGGCCGAGTTCACGCGGCTCATCTGGCCGGCACCGACGCCGATGGTCTGACGGTTCTTCGCGTAGACGATGGCGTTGGACTTCACGTATTTCGCGACCTTCCAGGCGAAGATCAGATCATGGATTTCCGCTTCCGTGGGCGCGCGTTTGGTAACGATCTTGAGGTCGCTGTCCTTGATCATGCCGAGGTCCTGGTCCTGGACGAGCAGGCCGCCGGTGACGCGCTTGAAGTCCCATTGAGAGGCACGCTGGTCGATGGCGGGCAGGTCGCCGCATTCCAGCACGCGCACATTCTGCTTGGCGGCGGTCACTTCCAGCGCTGCCTTGCTGATGCGCGGAGCGTGTCGGTGGCATAGGCCAGGTCGTAGGCCTTGCGGATGCCGCCCTCGGTGTCCGGTACCACGGCAACGCCACAGGGATTGGCGTGCTTGACGATGACGCAGGCCGGCTTGGCAAAGGACTTCACGCACTCCAGGGCGGCATCGGTGTCGGCGATGTTGTTGTAGGAGAGTTCCTTGCCCTGCAACTGCTTCGCCGTGGCGACCGAGGCTTCCTTGGGGGCGGACTCGGTGTAGAAGGCGGCACGCTGGTGCGGGTTCTCGCCATAGCGCAGGTCCTGGGCCTTGAGGAACTGGGTATTGAACGTGCGCGGGAAGATGTCGCGGGCCGCCAGGTCGCCCTTCTTCTCGCCGACCAGGCCGCCCAGGTAGTTGGCGATCATGCCGTCATAGCCGGCGGTGTGCTCGAAGGCTTTAACCGCCAGGTCAAAGCGGGTTTCGCAGGAAAGGCCGCCAGAAGCCTGGATTTCGGCAAGAACGCGGCTGTAATCGGCTGAGTTAACGACGATGCCGACATGTGCATGGTTTTTCGCGGCAGAACGGACCATGGTCGGGCCGCCGATGTCGATGTTCTCGATGGCGTCGGGCAGGGTGCAGTCCGGCTTGGCCACGGTGGCGGCGAAGGGGTAGAGGTTGACCACCACGAGGTCGATGCCGCTGATGCCATGCTCGGCCATGACGGCGTCGTCCTGGCCGCGCCGGCCGAGGATGCCGCCGTGGATCTTGGGGTGCAGGGTCTTCACCCGGCCGTCCATCATTTCCGGGAAGCCGGTATGGTCGGAGACCTCGGTCACGGCAATGCCGCTGTCCCGCAGCAGCTTGAAAGTGCCGCCGGTGGAGAGGAGTTTCACGCCGGCCTGGGCAAGGGCGCGGGCGAACTCGACGATGCCGGTCTTGTCGGAGACGGAGATGAGGGCCTGTTTGACGGTCTGGCTCATGTGACTACCTGCTGGTGCATCAGTTTGATCCGGGCTCCGGGCCCGGAAATAAAAAAGGGCGTAATCGCCCTTTTTGGTCTGTCTTGCCTCTGGCTTACATCAGTCCGTGATCCTTGAGCTTCTTGCGCAGCGTGCCGCGGTTCAGGCCCAGGATTTCGGAGGCGCGAGTCTGGTTGCCGCGCGTGTACTCGAGCACCACTTCAAGAAGCGGCGCCTCGATCTCGGCCAGAACCATGTCGTAGACATCGGTGACCTGCTCGCCACCGAGGTTGGCAAAATAGCTGCGCATCGCCTGCTCGACGTGATCCCGGAGGGTCTTCGCGCTGGATTCGGGAAACTGTTGCTTGAGGGTGGACATTTCCATGCCGTTGTCACTGTCGTTGAGGAGTAACGGTTCCATGTTGAGGTTGTTCATGCCGCTCTTACCTCTCCTTCGATAAGTCGTCCGAAATAGTCACGGACAAAAGACTGTTGCAGGGTCGGTGTCTCAAGGGCGTTGAAGCGACGCGACATCACTGCGCCTTCCGGAAGGAATTCGGCATACCAGCCGAAATGCTTGCGGGCAAAGCGCAACCCCTGAAATTCACCGTAAAACGCGTAAAGATCTTCCAGATGTCCCTGAATTACACTTGCGACCTCGTTGAACGAGGGCGGAGGCAGGTGTTCGCGGGTACTGAGGAAGTGAAGTATGTCGCGAAAAATCCATGGGCGCCCATGAGCGCCGCGGCCGATCATAATACCATCGCATCCGGTGTGGACAAGCACCTTTTCTGCCTTTTCCGGCGAGCTGATATCGCCGTTTGCGAGCACCGGAATTTTCACGGCCTGCTTGACAGCGGCGATCGTGTCGTACTCGGCGTGGCCGGTGTATTTGTCGGCGCGCGTGCGTCCATGCATCACCAGCATCCTGATGCCGCAATCCTCGGCGATGCGAGCGATCTGTACGCCATTGCGGTGGGTCTGGTCCCAACCGGTGCGCGTTTTCAGCGTGACAGGAGCTGCGATGGAGTTGACTACGGCAGTCAGGATTTCCGCCACGAGCTTTTCATCCTGCAGCAGTGCCGAGCCGGCCAGGCGATTGCAGACTTTCTTGGCTGGACAACCCATGTTGATGTCGACGATCTGCGCACCGAGATCGACGCAGGCGCGAGCGGCCTCGGCCATCATCTGCGGGTCATAGCCGACGATCTGTACGGTGCGTGGCTCGGGCTCGCCGCTGTAATCAAGGCGTGACGAGGATTTGCGCGAATTCCACAGGCGGATATCCGACGCAACCATTTCCGAAACCACATGGCCTGCCCCCCAATGCCGGCACAGCTGCCGGAAAGGGCGGTCGGTCACCCCGGCCATCGGGGCAAGTGCCAATGGCCGGGCGATGACGTAAGGGCCTATGGAGAAGGGCTTGAGCATGGAGGCATCCGGCGGAAAGGCGCGGAATGATACCGGTTGGTACGAGATGGGCAAGCCGGGGGGGCCTGCCGACCCGGCCGGCAGGTGAGGGCTTACAGGTTGGGCTCGAGCCCGTAGGCGATCGCTTCCTTGCCGGGGTCGACGACTTCCAGGGAGATGTGCATCGAGGTCTCCGGCGGCATCCGGCGCAGCAGGCGGGCTTCGCCCTGCAGGTAGTCCAGCGGCCTCAGCACACGGCTGGCGACAACCTCGTTGGCGTTGTTGCTGAAGCGCAGGCGCAGGGCCGGGAAGGGTTGGGGGAAGGTGGCGCTGTTCTTGACAATAGCATCGACGACCAGTGCACCTTCAATCTTGGGATGCTTGCGCACTACCAGCTCTTCGACCCTGATCTTGCTCGGGTCGGGCACGTAGGGCAGCCGGCAGCCGACCTGTTGGCACACGTCCTCGAACAGGGGGCGGGCCCTCGGATTGATTGCCAGGGTTTCGAAATTGAAGAAGACGTACTGGGCGATGAGCATTACAACGCCCAGCAGGCAGAGGAATCCCCAACCCAGGGCATAGCCCCAGTTGACCGGTTTCCGCTCTGCCTTCAGCTCCACCGGGGCATCGACGTGTGCTAGCGGTCGTTCGAGCGAGAAGGGATTGGCAGCCGGGGCCGGAACGGGGGCGGGCGGTGTGCCGGGCTTGCCACTGAGGTCGTCGTTGTCGAGGAAGCTCAGTACGTCGGCATCGTCACCCAGGAAATCGTCGGCCGGTTTCGGCGCAGGGGCTGCTGCCTTGGCAGGCGCAGGCCGAGGTGCGGCAGGCGCGGCATCGGCCTCCGTTTTCATGCCAAGGGCGGCTGCAAGCTTGGGGTTCTTCGGGGCAGGTTTGGACTTGCCGTCCACGATTTCCAGGCCGTATTTCTTCTTGGCCTCTTTCTGCTCCTCCGTCTCGAGTTCGGAGAGGATGTCCTGGGCCCAGGATTCGTCGGCGTTTTCGCTGATGCGATGAGTGTCTTCCTCCCCACCCAGTGGAGCACTGTCGCCCATGCCTTCCAGCTGGTCGCTGAGCTCGTCATCGAAGAGTACGGACTTGCCCGAGGCACCTTCATCCAGGGCCGGTGCGGCACCACCTTGGCTGATGAAGGAGTCGATGTCGTCGGCATTGAATCCGAAGTCGTCACTGGCTTCGCCTGCGCCGGCGCTCCAGTCTTCTGCGCCGCCTTCCTCGCCAATCAGGTTCCGGGCCCAGGATTCGTCATTAGCTTTTTTCTTGGGCTTGGCGGCCGGAGCAACGGCGGGTGGTGCCGGCGCCGGCTTTGGAGCTGGCGGAGCGGGGACAGCGGACTTGGGAGCCGTAGCGGCAACCAGGTTCTGGTCGGCGCGGAAGACCTGCAGGCAGGAGCCGCAGCGCACGTTGCCACCCCTGGCTGCCAGTTGTGCGTCGCTGATGCGGAAGGTGCTGCCGCAGTGCGGACATTTGGTCTGCTTGGCGTCGGTCATCTTGTAGTCCTGGTCCCGGGCTGTGCTGACGGCTCCGTGCGTGCCGATCGCCGGAGTGCGCCTAATCTACTGCGCCACTCCGGATTTTGACAGCAATGTGCACGAAGCTGTGCGCTGATGCCTTGGTCAGCGGTACCGTCCGGAGAGTCGGCACCAGTCTTCTTCCTTGATCGCCAGTCCGTTCATTTCGAACCACTGACCGTAGACTTCCCTGAGCTCCTCCACCTGTGGCCGGATGATGCCGGACAGGGCAATCTCGGTGCCGGCATGGCTGTGCGCAGCCAGCTTCGGGGCGAGCATGGCCAGCGGCCCGGCCAGGATATTGGCGACGATCACGTCGGCACGGACAGCCTCAGGCATGGCGTCCGGCATGAAGGTATGCACGCGGTCCGCGACTCCGTTGTGCGCGGCGTTGTTGCAGGTGGCGGTCAGCGCTTGCGGATCGTTGTCGACGCACCAGGCTTCGCGAGCGCCGAGCAACAGTGCGGCCACGGCGAGAATGCCGGAGCCGCAGCCGTAGTCGATGACGACCTTGTCCCTGAGGTCCAGGCTGTCCAGCCACTCCAGGCAGAGCGCCGTCGTCGGATGGGTGCCGGTGCCGAAGGCAAGGCCGGGATCAAGCATGAGGTTGATGGCGTCGGGGCGGGGCGGAGGCGTCCAGCTGGGCACTACCCAGAGCCGGTCGCCGAAGCACATGGGGTGGTAATGGTCCATCCACGCACGGACCCAGTCCTTGTCTTCTAGAACTTCGATCCGATGTGAAGCCAGCTTGTGGCCAAGTTGCGCCTCCAGGAACTCCACGACGGCATCGACTTCGGAATCGATGGTGAAGATGCCGATGACGCGGGTGGCGTCCCAGAGTGGCGTCGCGCCGGGTGGGGGCTCAAGCAGGGGCTGGTCGGCCGAGTCCTCCATCAGAACGGCGGCCGCGCCGACCTCCTCGAGCAGGGCTTCCAGACGGGGAGCATCGGCCTTGGTAGTTTCGATCTTGAGTTGCTGCCAGGTCATGTTTTCACCTGAAAAACAAAAGCGGAGTCCAGTGGCACTCCGCTTCGGTAGGAGGAGGGCCGGCAATCAGAGGCCGAGCTTCTTCTCCAGGTAATGGATGTCGACGCCACCCTTGGCGAAGTTGGCATCACGCAGGATTTCGTCGCGATGCAGCGGAATGTTGGTCTTGATGCCGTCCACCACGATCTCGTCCAGGGCATTACGCATGCGAGCCAGGGCAACTTCTCGGGAGGGGCCATAGGCGATCAGCTTGCCGACGAGGGAGTCGTAGTTGGGAGGCACCGTATATCCCGAGTACACATGCGAATCCATGCGGATGCCGGGGCCGCCAGGGGCATGAAAGTAATTGATCTTGCCGGGGCAGGGCGTGAACTTCTTCGGGTCCTCGGCATTGATGCGGCATTCGATGGCATGGCCCTGGATGCGGACTTCCTTCTGCGTGACGGAAAGGCCCTTGCCGGCGGCGATGCGGAGCTGCTCCTTGATGATGTCGATGCCGGTAACCATCTCCGTGACGGGGTGCTCCACCTGCACGCGGGTATTCATCTCGATGAAGTAAAACTGTTCGTTCTCGTAAAGAAATTCGAAGGTGCCGGCACCCCGGTACTTCATCTGCTCGCAGGCCTTCACGCAGGCGTCGGCCACCTTGTTGCGGATCTTCTCGGGGATATGCGGGGCCGGAGCTTCTTCGACGACCTTCTGGTGACGGCGTTGCAGCGAGCAGTCCCGGTCACCCAGGTGGATGGCCTTGCCGCGGCCGTCGCCCAGCACCTGGATTTCCACATGGCGTGGGTGCTCCAGGAACTTTTCCATGTAGACAGTGTCGTCGCCAAATGCAGCCTTGGCTTCGGAGCGGGTCACGAACAGGGAGTTCAGCAGGGCGGACTCAGTATGCACCACTCGCATGCCGCGTCCGCCACCGCCCGCAGCCGCCTTGATGATGATCGGATAGCCGATTTTGCGCGCAGCCACGACGGCGTTTTCCTCGGTCACGGGCCCGCCCGAGCCGGGCACTGTCGGCACACCGGCCTTCTTCATGGCCTCGATGGCGGAAACCTTGTTGCCCATGAGGCGGATGCTCTCGGCGCGCGGTCCGATGAAAGTGAATCCGGAACGTTCAACGGCTTCGGCGAAGTCGGCATTTTCTGCCAGGAAACCGTAGCCGGGATGAATTCCCCGTGCATCTGTCACTTCGGCTGCCGAAATGATGGCGGGAATGTTCAGGTAACTGTCCTTGGAGGCAGCCGGACCGATGCAGACGGCCTCATCGGCCAGGCGTACGTGCAACAGGTCGCGGTCGGCCTTGGAGTAGACCGCAACCGTGCGAATACCCATTTCCTTGCAGGCACGCAGGATGCGCAGAGCAATTTCGCCGCGGTTGGCGATGACCACCTTCTCGAGCATGCTGGGTTACCCGCTCAGACGATGGTGAACAGCGGCTGGTCGAACTCCACAGCCTGGCCGTTCTCGACAAGGATGCTTTCGATCGTTCCGCCCTGTTCCGCTTCGATCTGGTTCATCATCTTCATGGCTTCGACGATGCAAATGACGTCGCCTTTCTTCACGGCCTGCCCCACCTCCACGAACGCCGACGCGCCAGGCGAGGCCGAGCGGTAGAAGGTGCCGACCATGGGCGAGCGCTGCACATAGCCGCGGGTGATCGGCTCGACTGCGGCAGGCGCCGGACCTTGGGTGGGCTCGGCGAGGGAGGCGGATGCGGCGGCCGGAGCTGCGGGGGCCGGCGCGGCGGCTGGAGCCGCTGCGATTACCTGGGTGGTTGTGGCTTGGCGGTGACGGGCGATGCGTACCGACTCCTCGCCTTCGGTAATCTCAAGTTCATCGATGCCGGACTCTTCCAGAAGCTCGATGAGCTTTTTGACCTTGCGAATATCCATGCTGTGTTCTCGTCGAAACGGGCAGAAGAAAGTGGGGGTCAGGCGACGGGCTGGCCAAGGCGCCTCAGGGCAAATTCCAGGGCAAATTCATAGCCTTGGGCTCCCAGGCCGCATATCACGCCGATCGCAATGTCCGAAAAAAAGGAATGCCGCCGGAATTCCTCGCGGGCGTGGACATTGGAGAGGTGGATTTCCACGAACGGTATGGCGACCCCGAGCAGGGCATCACGCATTGCGATGGAGGTGTGCGTGTAGGCGCCGGGATTCAAGAGAATAAAGGCCGTTCCGTCGGTTCGGGTTGCCTGGATCCTGTCGACCAGTTGGCCCTCATGGTTGCTCTGCAGGCTGTCGAAGCCGACTCCGGCCTCTTGGGCACGGCGGCCGAGCCGGGTATTAATGCTGTCCAGAGTGTCGGCACCGTAAATCCCGGGTTCACGAGTGCCCAGGAGATTCAGGTTGGGGCCGTGCAGGGCAAGAATTCTGGTCATTGGGTGCGCTTTCCTCACCAGCTACCGGTAGGCAGCGTGTATCCTTGTGCAGCCCGGCTTTTGGCCAGGGCCTGCTCCGGTCAAGGGGTTGCCGGACAGGCGAAACATTCTAGGTAAAATCGCCTAAATGGCAGCGAAATTCCATAAACTCGCCGCACAATACCCAAACACAAGGAACAAGGCAATGACGCATTTATTACATTGCCTTCAGCAAGGTTCCGTTAACCCAGGCAATGAATTCATCGGCCTCCATTTCACCCAGCAGGCGAAACTCAGGCCTTTCATTCCCAGAGCGATCATAGACCAGGATGGCCGGTAGTCCCGGTATTCCGTAATGGTCCAGTTGGGCCTGAATTTGCGGGCTCAGCTCCGTGGCGTCGATCTGCAGGAGTACAAAGGGCTCAAGGGCCCTTTGTACCTCGCTCTTGTGGAAGACCTTTTCCTTCATGACGACACAGCTCGGGCACCAGTCTGCGTAAAACTCCAGCATTACCGGCCGGCCTCTGCTCTGGGTCAGGGCGTCAGGAAGTTGCTCGGGGGTGATGATCCTGAATTGTCCCGCTGTGACTGGGGCTTCTATATAGGAAGACTGGCCGTGCTTCCCTTCGTGCCATAGCCGGATGCCGGTATATCCGCTGCCGGTGGCCACCAAGAGCAGGAGTGAGGCCAAAAGGGCCGAGGATCGTGACCGATGACGCAGTATCAGCCATAGCCCGGGGGCTGCGGCAGCAACAGACACGATTAATAGGGTCAGCGGAATTTTCATGGGGCGCCGATAGTAGGCCAAGCTGGCACAAGCTGTCATGCAGGCCCGGCGGGCTGAAAGGAAGGGCTCGGGCTTGGTGAATCTTGGGGGGGGGCTGATCCGGAGATGATCAATCCATGGTTTATGAGGGGAAGTATGCAGCGGCTCTGCAAGGTCATCGCCAGTTTCGCGAATCCGGGCGATTTGACGGTGAATTACGGCGGCGACCGCGGAAAAAAACCTGTCCGGAATATGGACATATGGGGGGGCAGCCCATAAATTACGCACCCGACACAATGGCCGGAAATTTCGGGTGACTGGTCATTGGCAGCAGCATTTCTGGTGGTTGATACAGTCCCCTGTTCCAAACACTGACAAGAACAATGCGCTGTCCGTCTGCGCGGCGGGCGAATGTCGCTCACGCGTTGGGGTCATAAGTTCGGCTGGCGAGATTGCCGATACCAAGTCCAGCCATGTAAAGAGGCGGGTCCGCAAGCGGGCGGATCGCCGTTCAAACGGGAGTAGACGCATGCGGTCATCTCTTATCTTCCGTGCTGGTGCAGCACTTGCTGCCCTGGTGCTGGCCTCGTCGGCCACGGCTATCCAGCTCGATTTGACGCCGGGTGTTACGGATATCAGCCAACAGGTCTTCGACCTTCACCGCTTCATGCTGTGGATCTGCATCATCATCGGTGTGGGTGTTTTCGGTGTGATGTTTTACTCGATCTTCCATCATCGCAAGTCCAAGGGCGTCAAGGCCGCCGACTTCCATGAAAGCACCCTGGTGGAAGTGATCTGGACAGTCATTCCTTTCATTATCCTCATCGTGATGGCCATTCCGGCCACGCGAGTGCTGATCGCCATGAGCGATACAGGCGATGCTGACCTGACCGTCCGGGTTACCGGTTCCCAGTGGAAGTGGCATTACGAATATCTTTCCTATGGCGAAAACAAGGATGTAGGGCTCGGCTTCCTGTCCGTGCTTTCCACGCCCCGCGAGCAGTACGAGCGCCAAGGCAAGGGCTTCAGCGGCAGCAATGTTCCTGATTTTGAAAAGCACCCGAACTATCTGGTCGAAGTCGACAAGCCGCTGGTGATCCCGACCGGCAAGAAAGTGCGCTTCCTGATTACCTCGGATGACGTGATCCATGCTTGGTGGGTACCCGATTTCGCCCTCAAGCGCGATGCGGTCCCTGGCTTCATCAATGAAATCTGGACGAATGTTCCGGCAGGCAAGGAAGGCGTCTATCGTGGCCGCTGTGCCGAGCTTTGCGGTAAGGACCACGCCTTCATGCCCATCGTGGTCGAAGCCAAGTCCCAGGCCGAGTTCGAGAGCTGGCTGAAGGAAGCCAAGGTCAAGGCTGATGAAGAGGCAAAGGCCGCTGCCAGCTCTGTCGATTACAAGTTCGCGGACATTGCCGAAGCCAACAAGCTCGGGGAAGAGGTCTACACGGCCCGCTGTGTATCCTGCCACCAGGCAGGTGGTGTCGGCCTGCCGCCGACCTTCCCGGCCCTCAAGGGCTCCAAGATTGCCGCAGCGAAGGATCAGCTTCCTGCCCATATCGAAATCTTGAATAACGGCAAGAACATGATGCCGGCCTGGAAGGGCGTGCTGAGCCCGAAGGAGCTTGCAGCAGTTATCACCTATACACGTAACGCGTGGGGCAACGACACGGGTGACCTCGTGCAGCCCTCTGACGTTGTGGCCAAGTAATCAGGGGAGAGAATAAAGATGAGTCACGCCGCTTCCCACGATCACCACGATCACCACCACGAGCTTGCGCCGTTCTGGAAGCGCATGTTCACGACGTCGAACCACAAGGATATTGGTTCGATGTACCTGATCTTCGCCTTCATCATGCTGCTCACCGGTGGCGCTGCCGCCATGGTGATCCGTGCCGAGCTGATGTATCCCGGCCTGCAGCTGGTGAACCCGGACTTCTTCAACCAGATGACGACCGTGCACGGCCTCATCATGGTGTTCGGCGCCATCATGCCGGCCTTTACGGGCTTCGCTAACTGGATGGTGCCGATGATGATCGGTGCGCCCGACATGGCGCTGCCACGTCTGAACCTGTTCAGCTTCTGGCTGCTGCCCTTCGCGTTCAGCCTGCTGATCTTCTCCGTGATCATGTCCATCCTGGGCCTGGGCGCGGCACCTAACTTCGGCTGGACCTTCTACGCGCCGTTGTCGACAACGTATGCACCAGCCAGCACGGACTTCTTCATCTTCTCCGTGCACCTGATGGGTATCTCTTCCATCCTGGGCGCCATCAACGTGGTCGTGACGATCTTCAATCTGCGTGCCCCCGGCATGACCCTGATGAAGATGCCGTTGTTTGTCTGGACATGGCTGATCACCGCCTTCCTGCTGATTGCCGTGATGCCGGTGCTCGCCGGTGCCGTGACCATGATGCTGACCGATCGCCACTTCGGCACCAGCTTCTTCGATGCTGCCGGTGGCGGTGATCCCGTGATGTTCCAGCACATCTTCTGGTTCTTCGGTCACCCCGAGGTCTACATCATGATTCTGCCGTCCTTCGGTATCGTGTCGGCGATCATTCCAACCTTCGCACGCAAGCCGCTGTTCGGTTATGCCTCCATGGTGTATGCGACGGCCTCCATCGCACTGCTGTCATTCGTCGTGTGGGCCCACCACATGTTTACCACGGGCCTGCCGCTGGCCGGCTCGCTCTTCTACATGTACATGACCATGCTCATCTCCGTGCCTACCGGCGTGAAGGTGTTCAACTGGGTCGCAACGATGTGGAAAGGGGCCATGACCTTCGAAGTTCCGATGCTTTTCGCGATCAGCTTCGTGATCCTGTTCAGCATCGGCGGTTTCTCCGGCCTGATGCTGGCCATCACCCCGGCTGACCAGCAGTACCAGGACGCCTATTTCGTCGTGGCGCACTTCCATTACGTGCTGGTGTCCGGTGCCCTGTTCTCCATGTTCGCGGGTGCCTACTACTGGCTCCCGAAGTGGACCGGCCACATGTACAACGAGAAGCTGGCCAAGCTGCATTTCTGGAATTCGCTGCTGTCGGTAAACCTGCTGTTCTTCCCCATGCACTTCGTGGGTCTGGCCGGCATGCCCCGCCGCTATGCCGACTATTCGCAGCAGTTCGCCGACCTGAACTTCTGGATATCCATCGGTGGTTTCTGGTTCGGTCTGTCGCAGCTGCTGTTCCTGGCGGTGCTGCTGACCGCCAAGAAGGGGCCGAAGGTTGGCGACAAGCCGTGGGAAGGTGCGGAAGGTCTGGAGTGGACGGTGCCGAGCCCGGCTCCTTACCACACCTTCGAAGTACCTCCGGTCGTCAAGTAATCAGGGGCGGCAGGTCAGGAAGACTTGCCCCGGCGCTGCGGTGAGCGCATGAGCGATGTAAGGCCCGAATCCGTGTCGTCAACTTCCGAGAAAAACCGCCGTCTCCTGGTCAGGCTGGGAGCGGTGGTGGTAGGGATGTTCGTGTTTGCGGTCTTCATCATGCCGCCCATTTATGATGTGTTCTGCGAGCTGACAGGCCTGAACGGCAAGGGCGCATCCAAGGCGGCAGTGGCATCGACAGTGGTTGATGCCGACCGCACCCTGACGATGGAGTTCCTGGTAGCGACCGACAAGGCGCTGCCTTGGGATTTCAGGTACGAAGCTCCCGCGGTGAGAGTTCACCCCGGAGCCATTACGAAGACGATGTTTTTTGTGAAGAACCGCGACAGCAAGGCGGTTACGGGAAGGGCAGTGCCGTCCGTTTCACCGAACGAGGCGGCGCGCTTTGTAAAAAAGACGGAATGCTTCTGTTTTCGGGAACAGCGTCTGGAAGCCGGTGAGGAAATGGCCATGCCGATGATTTTCTACATCGACCCGGCCATTCCGAAGCACATCACCACCGTGACGCTTTCCTACAAGTTTTACAAACTGACGGATCAGGCCCTGACGGCGAGCCGTTGAGCCGTCTCCTGATGAAATAAACCCTGTGCCAAGGGAGTAGAAAACAATGTCCGAACATCACAGCCCCGCAGTACCGGGCCAGAAGCCGACCACCTACTATGTGCCGGCCTCCAGTCCTTGGCCCATGCTGGGGTCTTTCATCCTTTTCATCTTGGTCATCGGCGCCGGCAATTTCATCCAGTCGCATGGCGTGACCGATGTCTCCAAGAGCACGGGTAACCAGGGTACGTTCAATTTCCTGCTCCCGCTTGGCCTTATCGGCGTATTTGCCCTGATGTTCTTCTGGTTTCGCGACACCATTCGCGAGTCGCTGGCGAACATGAACTCGGCCCAGATGGATCGTTCCTATCGTCAGGGCATGACGTGGTTCATCTTTTCGGAAGTCATGTTCTTTGCTGCCTTCTTTGGTGCCCTGTTCTATGCCCGCTGGCTGGTCGTGCCCTGGCTGGGTGGTGAAAGCGCCAAGGGTGTGATGACTCATGAGCTGCTGTGGCCGGATTTCCAGGCCATGTGGCCGCTGGTGAAGACGCCTGCAGGCCAGGTGACCCAGGCCATGAGTCCTTGGGGTCTTCCGTTCATCAACACGCTCCTTCTGCTCACGTCGTCGGTGACCCTGACGATCGCCCACCATGCCCTGCTGGCCGGTGATCGCAAGAAGCAGCGCAACTTCCTCGCTGCGACCTTCATCCTTGGCCTCATCTTCCTGGGGCTGCAGGTCGAGGAATACATCCATGCCTATACCCATATGGGCCTGACGCTGAAGTCCGGTATCTACGGTTCCACGTTCTTCATGCTGACCGGCTTCCACGGCCTGCATGTGACGATCGGTACGATCATGCTGATCGTGATGTTCATCCGGACGCTGAAGGGGCACCTGACTCCGGACAATCACTTCGCCTTCGAAGCAGCGGCGTGGTACTGGCACTTCGTGGACGTGGTGTGGCTGTTCCTGTTCGTGGCGGTGTACTGGTTCTGATGTCTGTTGCGGCAACGAAAAAGCCCGGGTCTTCCGGGCTTTTTCACATCTGGAACGGCGGGCTTTATGGCAGGGACTGATAACCCGGCTTATCGTGGCGGTTGTGCCGGGGCCGGACCGGCCTGCTCCGTTTGTGGAAGCCCATGAGGCGCGATGATGCCAAAGGTTGCCGCCAGGAAAAGTCCGATGAAGATGGCGATGGAAATGGCCAGGCGCCAGGTAAGCGCGCGTAGCGCCTTGCGGGAACTATCCTGCCCTCCCTGCATGAGATGGCGAAGGGCCATGAACAGGTTGACCAGCACCGCCACCATGGCGATGAGCACTAATATCTTGATCCACATGAACGTATCTGCCTGATTCGAAGTCAGAGAGTGTAATTGATGCGGAACCTGCTCACGAGACAGTGGCGAATCGGCTTTGGTGCCCGGGTGTGGTGCGCTCCCTTGTGGGGTGTCCTGCTGGCCCTAGCAGGGATGGCCTTCTTCATTCAGCTGGGACTCTGGCAGACAGGGCGTGCGGTGGAGAAAGAGCAGCTTACGGCCCGTTATGAAGCAAGGCGCGAGCTGCCCCCATCAGATCTGACGACAGTGCTTCGTAAAGGCGGGGACGTCGATGATCTCCCTGTGCGATTCAGCGGGCATTACGATAATTCGCGATTGGTTTACCTGGAGAACCAGCCGCATAGAGGCCGAACCGGCTTCCATGTGCATACCGTCTTCTTTCCCGAAAACGACACCGTTGGCGTACTGGTGAACCGTGGCTGGGTGCCGGTGGCTGCCGACATGCAGAAGTTGCCGCCGGTACCGCCTGCCG
>JAJNDL010000232.1 GCA_021156385.1 Moraxellaceae bacterium
AGCAGCTCGCGCAGCAGCGAGCGATGGCAGCGGGCTTCGTTCTCGCAGTAGCAGCCGACGGAGAAGTCCGTGCGCTGCGAGAGCGCGGCGAGCAGCTCCAGGCTGCGGCGGTGGTCGGGCGTCGCCATTTCCGCGCGGTACCGCTTCGCGAAGGCCTGCCACTCCTTTTCCGTCTGCGCCGCCTGCCCCTGCCTGAGCAGTTCCGCGCTCGGCGCCAGGTTGGGATACCAGACGTCGTACCAGTCCTGCGCCGCGAACTCCGCTTTCGGCACGCCACGCGGCGGCCGCCGCACCGTGCCGATGCGCAGCCCTTCCCCGGCCAGGCGCGGACTGCCCAGACGGACAATGCGTACGGTCATGCCGGCCTCCTGCGTCGTGGCAGAATCGTTGCGGTAAGGTGGTTTCAGCCGGCCGTGCCGACCAGGAGACGCGCCGCCTGCAGCGCGACATAGCCGCCGCCGACCCCATAAAGCAGGAAGAATATCCAGAAGCCGAAAGGATTTTCCGCCCGCGATACGCCCTGCCCCTGCTGGTAGCCGTTCGGCCCGTTGGGGAGCCAGCCGCGCAGCAGGCCCTGCAGCGCAACCAGCAGGAGGCCGAGGCCCATGACGAGCAACAACAGGCCCTTGATCTGGTCGGGAGTCATGCCGGGACGGCGCGTTATTGCCAGCTCATCTGCAGCGTCACCGGCGCTGGCGCCGGCTCGATGCGGAGATTGCCGCTTTGCGGGATTTCCTTGTTGAGGACGTCCGTCAGGGTTTTCGTATCCGGCGCGGCAGTGGTCGAGGCGGCCTGCCTGCAGCGGCTTGGCGGTGCCGGCCTGTGCCGGCAGGTTTTCGATGGCGAGCTTTTCGTCGTCGAGCGCGTCGAGGGCCAGTGCCGGACTGGAGACCAGTGCCAGTACCAAGAGAAATTTTTTCATCGCGATGCTCTCCAACAACTGCTGCCGGGTTGTTCAACCCTTGTGGGCCTTGCTGCGCCCGGCCAGCCAGTGCAACAGCAATCCTACCGCCACGGCGATGCCGCCCACCAGATAAACCCGGGGCTCGAACTGGGTGATGAGCGCGGCCGCCATGGCCATGCCCAGCACCGGCAGCACCGGCAGCCGGCCGATCCGGCCCGGTACCATGAACTTGCGCGGCAATTCGGGCCGTGTGAAGCGCAAGGTGATGAGTGCCGCCTGTATGCCGACAAACACGGTGAGGATGCCCAAAGCGGAGATGCTGGCGACGACCTTGACCTCGCCCAGCGGCAGCAGAGCACAGGCCGCGCCGAAGAGGGCCAGGGCCGCCACCCAAGGCGTGCGCCGCTGCGGCGTCAGCCGGGCGAGGACAGGCGGCAACGCGCCGTCGCGGGCCATGCCGTAGAGCAGGCGACTGATGCTGATCAGCGAGATCAGCGCCGTACTGGCGGTGGCGAACAGGGCCGACACCGCCAGCGCCCGGCCCAGCCAGGGCGAAATGCCGCCGCCCGCCGCCGTCAGCGGCGACTCGCTCTGCGCGAGCACCTGCGGCGACACCAGCGCCAGCGCCACCCAGGCCACGAGCAGGTAGATCACCGTGGTGATGCCCACACTCATCAGGAGCGCGCGGGCCCCGATCAGCAGCAGGAGGCCGGCCACCTCGATGCAGATCAGGCCGATGCTGGCCCAGGTCGACTCACGGATGCCGGCGATGTTCACCAGCGTGCAGGCACTGAGCAGCGCGAAGGCGGTGATGCCGGCCGGTGCGTCCAGGAAGACGCGCAGGTAGCCGCCAAAAGCCAGCGCCACCGTGGCGCTGGTGGACGCCGCGTTGAGCGCGATCAGGAAGCCCGCGAAAAAACGCAGCAGAGACTGCCCGGGAAAGGCGCGCTTGAGGAAGTGATACTCGGCGCCGGCCTGGGGATACAGCGAGATCAGCTCGGCATAGGAGAGCGCCGTGATGAAGGCCGCCACGCCGGCCAGCACCAGGCTGACCCAGACGCCGGGCCCGGCCATGCCGGCCGCCGCGCCCAGCACGGAATAGATGCCGGCGCCGACGATGGTGCCGACGCCGTAGAAGACGAGCTGGGTAAGGCTGAGCGAGCGCCGCAGTTCGTTGGCCATGGCGGATTCCCTGGGGCAGGGCCTTCAGTGTGGCTGTCCCGAGGCGGATTTTCCTGATCTGGCGCAAGACAGGCGCCGACACCGGCTTCCGCCCTGCGGCAATCCGGCGCTCCGGAAGGCGGCCGCCCGGCTTTTAACGAAACAGCCGGCCTTTTAGACTGCGGTCTCTCCCGTGGCATCCGCCGCACAAGAACAACACCGGAGGAGTCATGCGCCTGCTGCCGCGCCTTGCCCTGATCGCCGCCCTGCTGCCGGGCGCCGCCTGGGCCGCCCGCCCGACCGTGGCCGTGCTGCCCTTCAGCATCGACAAGCACGTCGTCATCAGCGACGGGCGCAACTTCTTCGCCGGCACCATCGAGGACGAGACCGCGCTGCTCACCAACGAACTCGTGCACCAGCTCGTCGCCTCGCGCAAGTTCGACGTGCTGGAGCGTGCCCGCCTCGACGACGTGCTCGACGAGAAGGACCTGCAGGGCAGCGACTACGGCAGCGCCGGCAGCCTGGCGAAGGTGGCGAAGCTGACCGGCGCCGACTACCTCGTGCTCGGCCGCATCGATCGCATCGGCGCCGAGAGCGAGTGGAAGTCCCTGCCCTACAGCAGCCGCATGCAGCTGCAGCAGAAGGCCTTCGTCGACCTCTACCTGCGCGTCGTGGACGCGAAGAGCGGCCGCATCGTCACCGCCGAGAAGTTCGTGCAGGAAACCGTGCTGCGCGGTCCCAAGCCGACCGACTCCCTGGGCAAGAAACTCGTCGCCGAGACGGCGCAGGCCGGCGTGGCGCGTCTCGTCGAGTCTCTCTTCCCACTGCGTATCGCGAAGGTCGACGGCAAGACGGTCTTCCTCAACCGCAGCGGCGAAGGCGCGCTTGCCGTCGGCGACCGTCTTGCCATCCTGAGCCAGGGCGAGGCCGTCCGCGACAGCGATACCGGCGAGGAACTCGGGCGCCCGCTCACCGAAGTCGCGCAGGGCCGCGTAGTCGCCGTCGACGCGGAAATCGTGAAGGCCGAACTCAGCGGCGACGCGCCCGTGAAGGAAGGCATGCGCGTGCAGAAGCTGCCGCCCGAAAAGAAAACCGAAGCATCTGCCGACCTGCCCCCGGGCCCGCGCTGGTAACCCTGCATTCATGCCGAACGAACTGAAGGAAGTGTGCGCTTGATCCGTCCCTTCCGTGCGACCGTGGCGCTGCTGCTGCCGGTGCTGCTGGCCGGCTGCGCCGCCTCTTCCGTGCTGAGCCCGTATCCGGCGCAGGCCGTGCACTACCGCGCCGCGCTCGACGCCGGCACGCCGGACGCCGCGCTCACGCGCATCGGCCGCAAGACGGAATCCGCCGACGCCACGCTCTACCTGCTCGAGAAGGCGCGCATCGCGCAGCTCTCCGGCAACGCCGACGCCAGCCGCGAGGCCTTCACCGCCGTGCTCGGCCGCTTCGCGGCACAGGACGAGCGCGCGCTCGTCTCCGCCTCCACCTATGCCGCCTCCGGCGCCAGCCTGCTCACCAACGACAACGCCCGTCCCTACGCGGGACGCACCTACGAACGCGTTTTCGTGCACCAGTACCAGGCGTTGAACTATCTCGCCGCCGGCGACCCGCAGGGCGCGCTGGTGGAAGTACGCCGCGCCAACCAGGCGCAGGTCGAGGCGCTGCGCGACAAGGAAAAGCAGGTCGACAAGGCGCAGGCCGATGCCGAGCGCAAGGGCCTCGACACCGCGCGCTACGACCAGTACTTCAGCCCCATGGACCTCGCCGCCGGACGCGTGAAGAACGGCTTCCAGAATGCCGCGACGTTCTATCTCTCCGGCCTCATCTACGAGGCAAGCGGCCAGGCCAACGACGCCTACATCGATTACCGCAAGGCGCTGGAGCTGGTGCCGGAGAATCCCTGGCTGCAGAAGGACGTGGTGCGCACCGGCCTCGCCGTCGGCATCGACGACGCGAAAAAGCTGGCGAAGCAGCTCGGCAACGTGCAGGTCGCGCCGAAGCCGGGCGAAGGCGAGCTGGTGGTCTATCTCGAGGAAGGCTTCGTGCCGGCCAAGCAGCCGGTCAGCGTTCCCATCTGGACCATGAAGACCATGAACAACGTGAGCTTCCCGATCTATGGGGAAGCCCTGGCGCCAGCGCCGCAGGCGGTGCAGGTCGACGGTCGCGAGCTGGAGACCGGCCTGCTCGTCGATACCCGCGCTCTCGCCGTGCGCACCCTGAAGGACGAGACGCCGGCGCTGGTCGCCCGCGCCTTCCTGCGCCTGCTGACACGCCAGGAAATGCAGCGCCAGGCCCAGCGCCAGGACACGACGGGCCTGCTCGGCCTCGCCACCACCATCTACAGCCTGGTCGCCGAGCAGCCCGACCTGCGCTCCTGGCTGACGCTGCCCGGCAGCGGCCAGGTGCTGCGCCTGCCGCTGCCGGCCGGCGAGCACACGATCTCCCGGCCCGGCATGGCGCCGCTGGCCGTGACCGTCCGCCCCGGGCGGCCGACCCTCGTGCATCTGGTCGCGCTGCCCGGAAAAACCTACAGTCGGATTTATCCGCTGTGAGACAGCGCCCGGTTTGCCCGCGCGGCCGGCGCGACAATGAACGATTCGAAGGAAAAGGAGCCCCTCATGAAACGCCTTTCGCTCATCACCGTGCTCGGCGGCGCGCTGCTGCTCGGCGCCTGCAGCACTGCCCCGTCGTCGTCGCAGATCGAATACCGCGGCGGCGACTTCAAGCACGTGATCGTGGTGCAGAAGTCCGTGGTCGAGACCACCGAGAGCGGCCTGCCGCAGGCGAAGGCCATCCTCGCCAACAAGATCGGCACCACGCAGCGCTTCGAATACAAGTTCGTCTGGTTCGATACCAATGACATGCCCATCGACGAGGACAGCCGTCCCTGGCACGCCGCCGCCATCGCCGGCAAGGACCACATGACCGTGAGCGGCACCGCGCCGAACGCCAAGGCCACGAAATTCCAGATCCAGATCCGCAAACCCGAAGAGGTGACCAAATAATGAAGCGTTCCCTGATTGCGCTGCCGCTGCTTGCTGCCGCCCTCCTTGGCGTCTCCGGCTGCGCCTCCAAGGTGCAGTACGGCGATGCCAC
>JAJNDL010000233.1 GCA_021156385.1 Moraxellaceae bacterium
GCCCTGCCACGCCTTCTTCCAGTTCTACGTGGCCGACGGCAAGCTCTCCTGCCAGCTCTACCAGCGCAGCGCCGACATCTTCCTCGGCGTGCCCTTCAATATCGCGAGTTACGCGCTGCTCACCCTGATGGTGGCGCAGGTCTGCGACCTCGAGCCCGGCGAATTCGTGTGGACCGGCGGCGACTGCCACCTCTACAGCAACCATCTCGAGCAGGCCGACCTGCAGCTGACGCGCGAACCGCTGAAACTGCCGAGCATGCGCATCAATCCGGAGGTGAAGAACATCTTCGATTTCAAGTTCGAGGATTTCACGCTGGAAGGCTACGAACACCATCCGCATATCAAGGCACCGGTCGCGGTTTAACCCGGCGCCCGCCTTGTGGGTCGGGCTTCAGCCCGACGCAGAGGGCGATGTCGGGCTGAAGCCCGACCCACAGGAACCAGATCGGGCGTAGGTCCACATGACAGATCCGGAAGAGAAAAAACCCCTGCTCTCGCTGATCGTGGCGGTGGCGCAGAACGGCTGCATCGGCATCGACAACAAGCTGCCCTGGTACCTGCCGGAGGACCTCAGGTTCTTCAAGCGCGTGACCACGGGCAAGCCCATCATCATGGGCCGCCATACCTTCGAGTCGCTGGGCCGGCCACTGCCCAACCGCACCAACATCGTCATCACGCGCAATCCGGATTTCGCGGCGCCGGAAGGCGTCAGGGTGGTGCATTCGCTGGCCGAGGCGATCCGGGTCGGCGAGGCCGTCGCGCACATCGACGGCGGCGACGAAATCGTGGTGATCGGCGGCGCGCAGATCTATGCCGAGGCGTTGCCGCAGATCGCGCGCATGTACATCACGGAAGTGGAAAAGACCGTGGCCGGCGACGCCTTCTTCCCGGCCTGGGACCGTGCCGCCTGGCAGGAGGTTTCCCGCGAGCGCCACCACTACGAGCCGGCGCAGACAGACTACAGCTTCGTCATCTACGAGCGGCGCTGAACGCTGCCGGCAGGGCCACAGGCCCGGCTCCGGCCAGAACAACAACCACCTACGGACCGGAAGGACCCCACGTGAACCCGAATACCCTGCAGATCGTGGCGACCGTCATCTTCGCCATCGCCCTCGTCCACACCTTCAGCACCAAGATCTTCGAGCGCCTGGCGCAGCGCCACCCGGCGCATGCCGGCATCTTCCACCTGCTCGGCGAGGTCGAGGCCGTGTTCGGCTTCTGGGCGCTGGTGCTGATCGTGACGATGGCCTTCCTGCAGGGCAGCGGCACCGCGGTCGAGTATGTCGACACGCGCAACTTCACCGAGCCCCTGTTCGTGTTCGCCATCATGGTGATCGCCGGCACGCGGCCCATCCTGCAGTTCTGCGTGATGCTGGCGCGCGGCGTCGACCGCCTCATCCCGCTGGATGGCAACGTCAGCTTCTACTTCACCGTGCTGGCGGTGCTGCCGCTGCTCGGCTCCTTCATCACCGAGCCGGCGGCGATGACGCTGGCCGCGCTCGTCCTGCGTGACCGCTTCTATCGCCACGACCTCTCGCCGAAGCTCATGTACGCGACCCTCGGCGTGCTGTTCGTGAACGTCTCCATCGGCGGCACGCTGACGTCGTTCGCCGCGCCGCCCGTGCTCATGGTGGCCGCCAAGTGGAACTGGGACTCGGCCTTCATGCTCACCCACATCGGCTGGAAGGCGGCGGTGGCAGTCGCCATCAATGCCCTGGCGGCGACACTGCTCTTCCGCCGCGAACTGGAGGCACTGCCGGCCGCCGACACTACCGGCCTCGACCAGCGCGTTCCGCCCTCACTGATCGCCCTGCACCTCGCCTTCCTGGGCGGCGTCGTGGTGTTCGCACACCATCCCGCCATCTTCATGGGCCTCTTCCTGTTCTTCCTCGGCGTGGCGCACGCCTACGAACGCCACCAGGACCGCCTGATCCTGCGCGAGGGACTGATGGTGGCGTTTTTCCTGGCGGGTCTCATCGTGCTGGGCGGCCAGCAGCAGTGGTGGCTGCAGCCCCTGCTCACCAGCATGAGCGAGACGGCCGTGTATTTCGGCGCGACGGCGCTGACCGCCATCACCGACAACGCGGCGCTGACCTATCTGGGTTCGCTGGTGGAGGGACTCTCGGACGAATACAAGTACGCGCTGGTGACCGGCGCCGTGACCGGCGGCGGCCTCACCGTGATCGCCAACGCGCCCAATCCCGCCGGGATGGCCATCCTGCGCGGCCGCTTCCGCGACGAAACCGTGCATCCCTTCTGGCTGCTGGTGGCGGCGACGCCACCGACCCTCGTCGCCATCCTCGCCTTCCGCCTGCTCTAGCCAGCGCGGCGGGCCGGGCGTCCGGGCCGCGCCCCGGTGCCACGCTTGTCGCTACCGCCCCGCCCACTCACCCGGCACTGACCTGCACCAGTGCCGGCATGCTGTCGGTGCAGCCATGGTCGTTGCACAGGCTGAGGCGGATCTCGTAGCTGCCGGGCGCATCCAGCGGCAGTTCGACGCGGCCCTGCTGCATCTTCGGACTCGCCGCCTCGAGCAGGCCCCATTTCATGCGCTGCCCGTTCACGGTCAGCACCCACTCGTGCCCGTTCTCGCCCCACCACATGTTCCAGCCAACGGCCTGCACGCCAGGCGCTACCGTGGCGGGCAACGCCGCCAGCTGCGGCCGGCCCGGCGCCATCAGGCTGCCATCGGTGACGGCAGGCAGGGCCGCCGCGGGCGGAGACGGCGGCTGCAGGTTTTCACGCGCGGTGCAGGCGGCCAGCAACAGGGCGGGCAGCACGAGGAGAGGGCGGAGCATGGCGGGACTCCAGGCAGGCGGAGGCCCAGTCTAGGCAGGAGCGCAGAGGCCTGAACATGAGAAACCGGGCACTCGGGCCCGGTTATTTGCATTCTGCGACGGCGTCTGTGCGGTGCGGCGGAACGGCGTCACATTTGCGCCGGCGCCAGCCCTCAGCCCGCGACGAGACGGTTCTGGATCGCGGTCAGCACGTCGATGAGGTCGCGCGCGCGGGCCGGCTTGTTGAGCATGAAGGTGTTGGGGATCAGGGTCTTGTCGGGCGAGGCGTAGACCACCAGCGCGCGCTTGTTCTTGTGTGCCTTGAGGCTGCCGACGCCGCCCTCCTCCACGTCGACGATGACGACGTCGGCGCCCGGGTCGTCGCTGTACGACCAGTCCGCGCCACCCACCTTGCCGATGATGCCGAGCAGCGACTTGATGAGCGCGACGTCGCGGTCATTCATGGCGGAGCAGGTGATGGTGTACTGGAGCGACATGACAACCTCGTGCAGTGATCTGCAGCTGCGGATCGGGGGCTGGATGGCGGGAAAACGCGCACCGGCAAGGGGCCGGCCGGCTGCCGCGGGCAAGCCGGAAGCCGTCGCCTCCGGTGAGCGGATTAAAGCGGCTCGCGCCACGGGCGGCAAGCCATTCCGGTACGTCGCGGGACCTCAGCTATCCGCGCTGGCCACGACGCGGTCGCGGCCCCCGGCCTTGGCCTGGTAGAGGTTGGCGTCGGCACGGCGCAGGGCCTGCTCGCCGTCGCCGGTGGCGGATTCGAACACGCCGATGCTGAGCGTGACGGTGAAGGCTTGGCCGCCGCTCTCGAAGGCCTGCTGGCGCAGGTCGGCCGCGAGGCGCTGCGCGACGCGGTGCGCCGACTCCAGGTCGGTTTCCGGCAGCAGCACGGCGAACTCCTCGCCGCCGAGACGGGCCGGGATGTCGAGCGGCTGGCGCACGCTGTCGCGCAGCAGTGTGCCGAGCCGGGCCAGCACCAGGTCCCC
>JAJNDL010000234.1 GCA_021156385.1 Moraxellaceae bacterium
CCGCAGGTGCAGCGCACGCTGATGCAGCGCACGCCGGCCGCCAGGCGCCAGATGCCCATCTTCGCCCTGCACGCCAAGACGCTGGTCGTCGACGGCAGAGCCGTCTACATCGGCACCTTCAATTTCGATCCGCGCTCGCAGAACCTGAACACCGAAGCCGGCGCCATCATCTACGACGCGACCATGGCGCGCACGGTGGAAGCGGCGATCGAAACCGACATGGCGCCGGGCAACAGCTGGAACGCGGCGGACAATCCCGACCGGTTCGTCTCGCTGCCCAAGCGGAGCAAGGTGCGCGCCTATCAGCTGCTGCCGTTGCGGCCGCTGCTGTGACGAGGGGCTGGGGAATTGCTCACGGGCTTCGGACTGCCCTCGGTCATTGCATGAGCGCCGCTGGCGCCTGCGCGCTTCCCGCAGACTTCGATAAGGTCGCGCCCGGCAGCAATGGCCGCCGGGCTGCAGTCCTGGAATCACACTCATGGGGCATTCATGCAACTGATCTACAAAACCGATAGCAGTGCCCGGGCCGACACCATCCAGGAACTCCTGGAGCGCGCGGGCATTCCGGCTGCCGTGCACGGCGCCGGCCTGCATTCCCTGCTCAAAAGCCGGGCAGCCGATGCCGTATCGGTCTGGGTCGTGCGGGATGAGGACCTTGCCCGGGCGCAGGCGGTGCTGAACCAGTTTTTCCAGCAAGAAGCCGGGCACCCCGGCGTGCCTCACCCGGCCCGCCCGACGAACCGGAAACTGCGGGCGCTCCTGCTGGCGCTCGCCGCGTTCCTCGTCTGCATGCTGGCCCTGCTGGCGGCCAGCGGCGCGTGACCTGGCATTTTTCAGGCAACATCCGTCCGGACATCACCCACTCACAAGGAGACCTCATGACGCGCCGTCGCGATGTGGAAAAACAATATACGAACGCTGAATTCGTGGCCAAGCTCCGGCGCCTGGCGGATGCCATCGAGCTCGGCGAGCGCTTCGACATCCAGATTGCCGGCGAGCGCATTCATGTGCCGGCCCGTGCCGAGTTCACGATCGAGCACGAACGCTCGGCCACGGAAGAGGAAATCGAATTCCAGATCAAATGGCAGCGGGGAGAGGACTGACGCTGTCGACGCGCTGGCGATGCTGCCCTGCCCGAGCGGGTAACGGGAAAGCGGACATCGTGCCGAATCCGGGAGGACGGCACCACGGTGCCGAAAGCCGGGCCGGGCCGGGCTCGGCTGCGCGGCGAGACAGGCTGCAACAATGCCGGGGAATGCCTGGCGCCCTGGAGAGCAAGCAAACAGGTGCCGGCCTAGCGCCCCAGCTCGCGGATGTAGGCCACCACCTGCCACGTTTCTTCGTCGCTCAGTTCGGCGTGGCTCATCATGGGCGTGTCGGGCGAACCGTTGCGGATGATCCAGAACAATTGCCCGTCGGGGATGGCGTCCATGGTGGCGCGGCAGGCGAAGTTGCGCGGCGCGGGCGTGAGCTCGGCGGCGAGGGGGCCGCGGCCATCGCCCTTCCTGCCGTGGCAGGCGGCGCAACCGCCGCCATCGTTGGTCTCGAAAATGTGGCGCGCACGATCATGGTCGTAGCTGGCTGCAGTCAGCGGACTGCGCTGCAAGTAGAGCGCTTCGGGCGCCGGCCGGGTCGCGCGGGGTTGCGGGCAGTTCGCCTGCCTTGCCTCGGGCGCCGTGCTGCAGGCCACGGGCAGGAACAGCGCGGGCACCAGCAGCAGCGGCAACAGGAATCGATTCTTTCTCGGCATGACTGCAACCAACTACTTCAATGTGATCATCATGCCGCAAGGTTGCTTGAATGCCAGTGCACGGATTTGATCCGCATCAAACTTCACAATTCTTCGCAGTATTGACGGCAGCCGCGTGATCGCGCGGCCGAATGCCGCGGCGCCACACCGCGACGGCTTGTCCGTTCCGCACCCCTGCGCCCTGCCCGGCAGACCGGCGCCTGCGACGAGCCGTACCATCGCGCTGTTGCCGTGCCATCGCGCTGTTATAGTCCGGTTGCCACCGGACGGCGTACTGCGCCACGCGGCATTCCGACCGGCCCTCTTCCACGGATTTGCGCGGAACCGCCATGCCCCACGACCAGAAAGACCTGCAGGCCCGGCTCGAGACCACGTTCGCCGACCGCACGCTGGATGTCACCGAGAAGCAGGCGCTGGCCCTGCTGGCGCAGACGCTCTCGAAGGATGACCTCCGCTTCCTGCGCAACCGCGCCTTCGACCTTGCCCGCATTCCCATTGCCGAGGGCAGTGCCGATGCCATGCCGAGCTTCCGGTGGCTGGAGCAGGTGATCCGCGCGCTCGACACGAGCGGCGCCGGAGAGACGCCCGCCGCCGCCTGGTTCAGCCCCGGCCAGGACTGCCGGCGCGCCATCCTCGACCAGCTCGCGCGCTGCCGGCGGCGGCTCGACATCTGCGTCTTCACCATCTCCGACGATCGCCTTGCCGAGGCCATCCTCGCCGTGCACCGGCGTGGCGTCGCGGTGCGCATCCTCACCGACAACGACAAGACCGCGGATGCCGGCAACGACATCGGCCGGCTCGCCGACGCCGGCATCCCGGTGCGCGAGGACCGCAGCGCCTGGCACATGCATCACAAGTTCGCGCTCTGCGACGCCCAGACGCTGCTCTCCGGCAGCTTCAACTGGACCCGCAGCGCCAGCGACTACAACCAGGAAAACCTGCTCGTCACGCAGGAAGCGCGGCTGGTGGATTCGTTTGCGGGGGAGTTCGAACGGCTCTGGCAGCTTTTTGCCTAGAAGCGGGAGACGGGCGGCCTCTCCGGACCCCAAAAAAGAGAAAGGCGGCTAACGCCGCCTTTGTTTCTCTGTTCCCGTACCGCTCTTCAGAGATCGTCACGCAATACTGGTTTCGCGTAACGTTGTGCCATCGACAACTGCGGACGCTGCAAGGGCGTCTCGCGACCCATGGCTTCGACCTGAAGGGTGATGCAGGTCCTGAGCTGGTCCAGCTCGTTGATCCCCATGTTGCGGGCATCGCTGCTGAACCGTTCCGCCATCTGGGCACACTGCGCCACGCTGGCGTTGTCGTCGGCGCTTGCCACCAGGGGCAGGCCGGCGAGGACCACACACGCAATAAAAGACTTCATTGTCTTTCATCCCTCTCTGGCTGCCGCTCCATCCTTCCATGTCTTCCGGCGGACAACCTGTCCTTAGCGGGCTGCTCTCCTTCCCTGGCTGCAGCCTTGCGCCTGCCCGCCA
Organism: Moraxellaceae bacterium; assembly: GCA_021156385.1. Classification (GTDB taxonomy): domain Bacteria; phylum Pseudomonadota; class Gammaproteobacteria; order Pseudomonadales; family Moraxellaceae; genus UBA2031. The sequence goes on from JAJNDL010000234.1 coordinate 3,229, forward strand.
CTCCGGCCGGGCCTGCGTACGGCTACGATAACGCGTTCTCCGTCGGCTTTTTCGACCGCTGACGGGTTTTCCGGACGGAGACCGACAAATGGCAAGGGGCTGTCCGACCGGCGCAGGACAGCCTTCGCCCCAGCAGGCCTGGCGGTCTGCTGGGCCTCCAGCAAGCGGACGACGGGCCCTCAGCACGCCCGCCACCTCAGGGCTCCAGCTCGCCCGGCAGCGGGTAGTGGCGCGGCGGCTGGTACCGGGCCTGGGTCGCCTGCTCGTCACTGGCCTGGCGCATCTGCTCCTGCTGCTCGTTGATGCAGGACTTGAGGCCGTCGAGTTCGTTGAGGGCGAGATCGCGCGGGGCGGCGCCGAACTTGCCGGCCAGGCGGGCACACTCCGCCGTGTCGGGCCCGTTGAGGGTGGCTGCCGTCACCGGCAGGCCGAGGAAAAGCAGGACGATTGCTGTTCGCATTGCCATGGCTCGCCTTCCTTGCACTTGCATGGCCGGCCCTTCCCTGGCCGGTGGTCATGGCCGGCTGGCTTCCTGCCGCGCGG
>JAJNDL010000235.1 GCA_021156385.1 Moraxellaceae bacterium
TGTGGCGCGCCGGGCGTGATCGTCTGCCATACCGACGATGTCGACATGCACAACGCGAAGAAGTTCATCGCACTCGGCCTGCAGACGGCAGCCGGCGTACCGCTGATGTGCGATGAGCCGCAGGATTTCCGGACTTTCCGTGTAGGGTTGTTCGGACTGGACAAGCTGACCCGGATCGAGGCCACCCTCGGCTACCTCGACGATGCGCTGCGGAGCATCCTGCACCCCGGAAGATGAGCGGGTACTGCAGCACCCCATTTCTTCCGGCTCGCGAAACAGTCCCGTCGCCGGCGGTTTTTTCCTGCTTCAAACTCCTCCTGCACGTCCTTCCTGTGGCTGGCGCCGGAACTGCCGGCCTGCCTCAGCGCTTTTTACGCCCCTTCGGCTCCGTCCCTGGCGTGATGGTGAGGAAGCCGCTGGCCGTTCCGTGATGTGCCCAGGCTGGTGAAATGATGGGAGCGGTGCGGGCATGGCCGTGCATCAGGCCGCGATGCAGGGTGAAGGCGCCGAACTGGCTGTTGACCTCGTCCATGACCCGGTTGCTGTCGCGGCCCGGGGGAGGCTCGAAGAAGTCGGGCTGCTGGCCGGTCGGGCAGGGCGAGCCGCCATGGATGTGGATCTGGCGTACGACCTCGCCGAACCAGTGTTGGCGCAGGAACCGCTTGCAGAGCTGGAAGATGGCGAGCCCGTCGTCGGTGGGCTGCTCGACCTGCAGCCAGGCCTGGCGCCAGCCCTCCGGTGCGCGCAGTCCGATGTGGAAATCGCGGACCACGAGGCCGCCGCGGCGGAGGCGCACGCCCATCTTCTCGGCCAGGTGCATGTAGAAGGTCTGCAACACCACCGGGTCGCGGGTGTCGGGCGGCAGGATCTTGCCGTGGCTGATCGACTTCTGCTCGCGCCGACGGGTTTCTACGGGGGCCGGATCGCGCGCCTGCGCCATGAGCCAGAGGCGGCGGCCGAGATTGCCGAAGCGGCGGGCCGGCACGCTGATGGGGATTTTTCTCATGTCGCCGCAAACCCGTACGCCATAGTGGGCGAAGAACTCGGCGATGCCGGGGCCGATGCCGCAGAGCTCGGTCAGGGGCAGGGGGGCAAGCAGTGCCTCGGCTTCGTCCGGGTGAATGACGACCAGGCCATGCGGCTTTTGCTGGCGGGCCGCCCATTTCGCCGTGGTCTTGTCGCCGGCAATGCCGACCGAGCAGGAGAGGCCGGATGCCTTGTGCACGGTTTTCTGGATGAGGCAGGCAATGCGTTGCGGATCGTGCCGGTAATAGTCCTGGCAGCTGGTCAGGTCGAGGAAGGCCTCGTCGACCGAGAACACCTCGATCTCGGGGCTGACCTCGGCCAGTGCGGTCATGATGCGGCCGGACACTTCGGCATAGCGTGCGGGCCGGGCCACGATACGCACGATCTCGCGGCAGCGCTCCCTTGCCTCGCTCCACTGCGTGCCGGTACGTATGCCGAAGGGGCGCGCCTCGTAGGAGGCGGCGATGATGGTCGAGCCCCGCTCGCCATTGACCACGCCTACCGGCCGGCCGCGCAGGGAGGGATTGTCGTGCTGCTCCACGGCGGCAAAGAAGGCATCCATGTCCACCAGGGCAATCATGCGTCGCCACAATATACTGTTCATAAGGACAGTATAAGCTCGGCCGTTTTCGGCCGCCAAGGTGGTTGTCGACGAGCGTCTTTAAAAATGAAGGGTTTCTAGGCGTAGCCCGTCGGACCCGGCCAGGGCGATCACGGCCTCGCCGTTGTCCTCGCGCCAGTCTCCCAGGACCAGGCGTTGGGCCGGCTGGCCGCCCACGAGCAGCGCATGCACGCCGGGACGATGGGTATGGCCGTGCAGAAGTGTGGCCGCTCCGCTTTCCTGCAGCAGGCGCACGACCTCATCCGGCGTCACATCCATGATGTTTTCCGGCTTGTTGGCATTGTTCGCCTTGCTCTGCATGCGCCACATCTGCGCGATCATCAGGCGCTGCTCCAGCGGATTGCCCAGCATGGCCTGCTGCCAGGCCGGGCTGCGGCTCTGGGCGCGGAACGCCATGTATTTCTCGTCCAGTGTGCAGAGCTGGTCGCCGTGCATGACGAGCACGGGCTGGCCATACACATCGATCACGGCGCTTTCCGGCAGCAGCGTTCCCCCCGTGGCCTCGGCAAAGCCCTGGCCGAGCAGGAAGTCGCGGTTGCCGTGGACGAAGAAGAGCTTCGTGCCGCTGTCGGCGAGGGCGCGGAAGGCAGCGATGATGCGGTTGTTGTATTCGTCGCACTGGTCATCGCCGACCCAGGCCTCGAAGAGGTCGCCGAGCACGTAGAGCGCTTCGGCGCCGCGGATCCGCTCGAGCAGCGCCAGGAAGCCCTGCGTGACCCGGGGCAGGTCGGGCGCGAGGTGCAGGTCGGAAATGAAATAGGTCAGGGACATGGGCGGGCAATGCTCCCGGCCGGCGCCGGGAGCATCCGGCGGCTTATTCGCTGATGACTTCGGCGGACTCGATCACCACCGGCGTGGTCGGCACGTCCTGGTAGAAACCGGCGCGACCGGTCGGTACCTTCTTGATCGCGTCGACCACGTCCATGCCTTCGGTGACCTTGCCGAATACGGCATAGCCCCAGCCCTGGCTGTTCTTGCCGGAGTGGTTGAGGAAATCGTTGTTTTTCACGTTGATGAAGAACTGGGCACTGGCCGAGTGCGGGTCGTTGGTGCGTGCCATGGCGATGGTGCCGACGTCGTTCTTCAGGCCGTTGTCGGCCTCGTTCTGGATGGGCGCGTTGGTGGCCTTCTGGTTCATCTTCTCGTCGAAGCCGCCGCCCTGGATCATGAAGCCGTCGATGACGCGGTGGAAAATCGTGCCGTTGTAGTGACCGCTCTTCACATAGGACAGGAAGTTGGCCGTGGTCTTGGGCGCCTTGACGCCGTCCAGTTCCAGAACGATACGGCCCTTGTTCGTGTTGAGTGCGACGGTAGCCATGGTGATATTTCCTTGTAAATCAGGCGTTTTCAGCCTGCATGCCGGTTGAGGGGGAGGGGAGGCGCAGGTAGACTCACTGCTTTCCCGCGTCCGCCCGGGCGGGACGGGTCGCTATGATAGGCGGCACCTCCCACCCTGTCATGTGCGTATTTCCGGATCAGCCAGGCGCCTTTATCCGATCATGATCGAACCGAAAGACTTCATTCGTGCCCAGGTCGTTGCCGACCTTTCTTCGGGCAAGCACAGGAAGGCCATCACGCGTTTTCCGCCCGAGCCCAACGGCTACCTCCATATTGGCCATGCCAAATCCATCTGCCTGAACTTCGGCATCGCCGTCGAGGCGGAGGGTGAGTGCAACCTGCGCTTCGACGACACCAATCCGGAGAAGGAGTCGCAGGAGTACATTGATGCCATCCAGCGCGACGTGCAGTGGCTGGGCTTCAGCTGGGCCGGCGACGTGCGCTATGCCTCGGATTACTTCGATGTGCTCTACGACTATGCCGTCGAACTCATCAGGATGGGCAAGGCTTACGTCGACTCGCAGAGTGCCGAGGAAATGCGCCTGAGCCGCGGGACACTGTCCGAGCCCGGCAGGAATTCGCCGTACCGCGACCGCAGCGTGGAGGAGAACCTGGCGCTCTTCGAGAAGATGCGTGCCGGGGAATTCGCCGACGGCGCCTGCGTGCTGCGCGCGAAGATCGACATGGGCTCGGGCAACATCAACCTGCGCGACCCGGCGATCTATCGCATCAAGAAAGTGCACCATCACCAGACCGGTGACAAATGGTGCAT
>JAJNDL010000236.1 GCA_021156385.1 Moraxellaceae bacterium
ATAAAAAAGCCGGCAATTGCCGGCTTTTTTATTGCTGCGCAAGGCATTACTCGCCGATGCGCATGCCATCCACCTTCTGGAAACCGCGTGGAAGCTTGGCGCCGCGACGGCCGCGTTCGCCACGATAGATCTCCAGGTCGCTCCACTTCAGCGTGACCTTGCGGCTGCCGGCCTGCACCGTGAGCTTTTGGCCCGGCTGCAGCACCTGGATGGCGAGTACGCTTTCGTTCTCGTCCGCCGCAATGTTCATCAGCTTGTTGCCCTTGCCCTTGGCGAGCTGGGGCAGGTCCTTCACCGGGAACACCAGCAGGCGGCCTTCGGTGGACAGCACGGCCAAGAGGTCTTCGCCGGCGTTGTGCACCAGCACGGGCGTGAGCACGGTGGCGCCATCGGGGGCATTCAGCACGGCCTTGCCGTTCTTGTTGCCGGCCTCAAGGTCGCCAAGCGTGGCCACGAAGCCGTAGCTGGCGCTGGAAGCCATCACCACGAACTGATGGTTCTCGCCCATCAGCACGCCACGGAAGCTCGCCCCCGGCGGCGGATTCAGCTTGCCGGAGAGCGGTTCGCCCTGGCCGCGCGCGGAGGGCAGCGAACTCGCCAGCAGCGAATAACTGCGGCCGGTCGAGTCCACGAAATGCGCAAACTGGTTGCTGCGGCCCTCGGCCTTGCCGAAGAAGCCGTCGCCGGCCTTGTAGGAAAGCGCGGCGGCATCGACCTCGTGGCCCTTGGCCTGGCGCACCCAGCCCTTTTCGGACAGCACCACGGTGACGGGTTCGCTCGGCGTGAGTTCGGTTTCGGAGAGCGCCTGGGCCTCCCTGCGCACGACGATGGGCGAGCGGCGGTCGTCGCCGTACTTCTCCATGTCCTCGGTGAATTCCTTGACCAGCAGCTTCTTCATCTCGGCATGCGAACCCAAGGTCTTCTCGAGCTTCTTGCGCTCGGCCGCGAGTTCGTCCTGCTCGCCGCGGATCTTCATCTCCTCGAGCTTGGCCAGGTGACGCAGCTTGAGTTCGAGGATGGCCTCGGCCTGTACATCGGTGATGCCGAAGCGCTCCATCAGCACGGGCTTGGGCTTGTCCTCCTCGCGGATGATGCGGATCACTTCGTCGATGTTGAGGAAGGCGATCAGCAGGCCGTCGAGGATGTGCAGGCGGTCGACGACCTTGTCGAGGCGATGCTGCAGGCGGCGGCGCACGGTCAGCAGGCGGAACTCCAGCCACTCCGTGAGGAAGTCCATCAGGTTCTTGACCTGTGGCTTGCCGTCGAGGCCGATCACGTTCATGTTGACGCGATAGGTGGTCTCAAGGTCTGTTGTCGCGAACAGGTGATTCATCAACTGCTCGACATCGACGCGATTGGAGCGCGGCACGATGACAAGCCGCGTGGGATTCTCGTGATCCGACTCATCGCGCAGGTCGGCCACCAGCGGCAGCTTCTTGGCCTGCATCTGATCGGCGATCTGCGTCAGCACCTTGGCACCCGACACCTGGTAGGGCAGCGCCGTCACCACGATGTCGCCGTCCTCCATTTCATAGACGGCTCGCAGACGCAGGCTGCCGCGCCCCGTGGCATACATGTTGATGAGCTCGTGGCGTGGCGTGATGAGCTCGGCGCGCGTCGGAAAATCCGGGCCGGGCACGATTTCGCAAAGCTCATCCAGCGAGATGCCGGGATCCTGCAGCATTGCGATGCAGGCCCGCGCGATCTCCTTGAGGTTGTGCGGCGGCACGTCGGTGGCCATGCCCACGGCAATGCCGGTGGTGCCGTTCAGCAGCAGGTTGGGCAGCCGCGCCGGCAGCACCTTGGGCTCTTCCATCGTGCCGTCGAAATTCGGCTGCCAGTCCACCGTGCCCTGCTCCAGCTCGGACAGCAGCACCTCGGCATAGGGCGACAGGCGCGATTCCGTATAACGCATGGCGGCGAAGGACTTGGGATCGTCGGGCGAGCCCCAGTTGCCCTGGCCGTCCACCAGCGGATAGCGGTAGCTGAACGGCTGCGCCATCAGCACCATGGCCTCGTAGCAGGCGGAGTCGCCGTGCGGGTGATACTTGCCCAGCACGTCGCCGACGGTGCGCGCGGACTTCTTGTACTTCGCCGTGTTCTTGAGGCCGAGCTCGCTCATCGCATAGACGATGCGGCGCTGCACGGGCTTGAGACCGTCGCCGATATGCGGCAGCGCACGGTCCATGATCACGTACATGGAGTAGTTGAGGTAGGCCTGCTCGGTGAAGGCGGCCAGCGGGCGGCGTTCGCCTTCGTCGAAATCCAGGTTCAGGGAATCGGTCATTTTCTAGTTCCGGAATCGGCTCGCGGGATAAGCGCAGAGCAAAATCAAACTTCCACCTCGGCCAGGTTGCCCTTGGTTTCCAGCCAGGTCTTGCGGTCACCGGCGCGCTTCTTGGCGAGCAGCATGTCCATCACGTCGTGCGTTGCCTGTGCGTCGTCGAGCACCAGCTTCACCAGGCGGCGGGTATCCGGCGCCATCGTGGTCTCGCGCAGCTGCAGCGGGTTCATCTCGCCCAGGCCCTTGAAGCGTTGCACGTTCGGCTTGCCCTTCTTCTTCTCGGACTCGAGGCGGTCGAGGATGCCGCGCTTCTCGTCTTCGTCGAGCGCGTAGTAGACCTCCTTGCCGAGGTCGATGCGGTACAGCGGCGGCATGGCGACATACACGTGGCCGCGTTCCACCAGTGGGCGGAAGTGCTTCACGAACAGCGCGCACAGCAGCGTGGCAATGTGCAGGCCGTCGGAGTCGGCATCGGCAAGGATGCAGATCTTGCCGTAGCGCAGGCTCTCAAGGTTGTCGGAGGCCGGGTCGACGCCGATGGCCACGGCGATGTCGTGCACTTCCTGCGACGCCAGGATCTCGCCCGAGTCCACTTCCCAGGTATTGAGGATCTTGCCGCGCAACGGCATCACGGCCTGGAACTCGCGGTCACGCGCCTGCTTGGCGGAGCCGCCCGCGGAATCCCCTTCCACGAGGAAGAGCTCGGAGCGGTTGATGTCGGAGCCCGAGCAGTCGGCCAGCTTGCCCGGCAGCGCCGGACCGGCAGTAACCTTCTTGCGCGCCACCTGCTTGCTCTGGCGCAGGCGCTTCTGGGCATTGGCGATCGCCAGCTCGGCGAGCTGCTCGGCAACGTCCGTATGCTGGTTCAGGTAGAGCGAGAACGCATCCTTCACCACTCCCGAGACGAAGCTCGCGGACTCACGCGAGGACAGGCGCTCCTTGGTCTGGCCGGCGAACTGCGGGTCCTGCATCTTCAGCGACAGGACGAAGGCGCAGCGGTCCCATACGTCTTCCGGCGAAAGCTTTACACCGCGCGGCAGCAGGTTGCGGAACTCGCAGAACTCGCGCAGGGCGTCGAGCAGGCCGGTGCGCAGACCGTTCACGTGCGTGCCGCCCTGTGCGGTGGGAATCAGGTTCACATAGGATTCCTGCACCAGCTCGCCGCCTTCCGGCAGCCAGTGCACGGCCCAGTCCACGGCCTCGTGCCGGGAGCTGAAAGCCCCGATGAAGGGCTCCTCCGGCAGGGTGATGAACTCGCGGGTGGCCTCCTTCAGGTAGTCCTTGAGACCGTCCTCGTAGTACCAGGTCTCGCTCTCGCCACTTGCTTCCTCGTTGAAGACGACAGTCAGGCGCGGACAGAGCACGGCCTTGGCCTTGAGCACATGCTTGAGGCGCGGCACGGAGAACTTCGGGCTGTCGAAGTATTTCTCGTCGGCCCAGAAGCGCACCGTGGTGCCGGTTTGCTTCTTGGG
>JAJNDL010000237.1 GCA_021156385.1 Moraxellaceae bacterium
GCGGAGGGTGCGGAGGCTCCTTGCAGTGCTGCAAATCATGGCAGGGCTTACAAATTCCTCCTCTGCACCGGATTGGCACGGCTTCTGCAATGCACAGAACCAAGTTCTGATCCAGAGCTTTGCGGTCCAAACCTCTAACGAGTCACCACAGGGAACCAAGGAGTTGCACCGATGAAAATCACCATCCTCACCAAGGCGCTCGCTGCTGCTGGCCTGATGACGGCGGCTGCCGTCGCCAATGCCGGGGTCACCGGCAACGTGGCTTTCACCACGGACTATCTGTTCCGCGGTATCAGCCAGACGTCTAACAACGCTGCCGTGCAGGGCACGCTGAGCTACGCCCACGAGAGCGGTTTCTATGCCACGGCCTGGGGCTCCAGCATCAGCAGCCCGGGTGGTTTCGAGCTGGACACGCTGCTGGGTTATGCCGGCAAGGCCGGCGACGTCGGCTATGACGTCGGTGTGATGCGGTACAACTACCCGGGCTGGAACGACAACAATCTCGGCGTGCTTGACGCCAGCGGCAACCCGGTCGAGCCCGACTACAACGAAGCCTACGCCTCCGTTTCCTTCATGGGTGCCAAGCTGGGCCTGGCCTTCAGCCCCGACTACTTCGCCGAGTCCGACCAGTTCCTCTATGTCTACCTGGACTACGCCAAGGAAATTGCCGGCGTCGGCCTGTTTGCGCACGTTGGCATGAACAGCTTCGACGACACCACGATGATGGCTCAAGCCCTGGGCTATGGCGGCAATGACGACAGCTACATCGATTACAAGGTGGCTGCGAGCAAGGCCGTGCAGGGCGTGACCTTCGAGCTGGCCTACATGGGCTCTGACATTGACGACGCTGATCTCGGCAACTCCGGCATCGGCGAAGGCCGCTTCGTCGGCACGATCAGCAAGTCGTTCTGACCAGCTGTTCCCGCGCGCGGAAATCCGCGCGCGGACTTTTAGGAGGAGTGCGAACAAATGAAACTGGTTACCGCCATCATCAAACCTTTCAAGCTCGACGATGTGCGTGAAGCACTGTCGGACATCGGTGTGCAGGGCATCACCGTCACCGAAGTGAAGGGTTTCGGCCGTCAGAAAGGTCACACCGAGCTGTATCGCGGTGCCGAGTACGTGGTCGACTTCCTGCCCAAGGTGAAGATCGAAATCGCCACCAGCGACGACCTGCTCGACCAGGTGATCGAAGCCATCACCAAGGCGGCCAACACCGGCAAGATCGGCGACGGCAAGATTTTCGTCACCGCGCTGGAACAGGCCATCCGCATCCGCACCGGTGAAACCGGCGTCGACGCCATCTGATTTCTTTACTCGCTGCCAAGATAACGCGAACCAACGCGGAGGATTCCTCGTGAAAAAATTTGTATATGCCCTCATGCTGGGTAGCGCCCTGGTGGCGAGCAGCCCTGCATTTGCAGAAGAGGCCCTGGCCGCTCCGGTTGCGGCAGAAGCTGCAGCCGCGCCTGCTGCCGAAGCTGTACCTGCCGCCGCGCCTGAAGCTGCTGCGGCGCCGGCTGCAACAGAAGCTGCCGCCCCGGCCGATGAATACAAGGCCCCGAGCTACGACATGGGCAACGTGTCGTGGATGATGACGGCCACCCTGCTCGTGATTTTCATGAGCCTGCCCGGCCTGGCGCTCTTCTACGGCGGCATGGTGCGCAAGAAGAACATGCTGTCCACGCTCATGCAGACCTTCACGATCTTCTGCGTGATCGCCGTGCTCTGGGTGGTCTACGGTTATTCCGTGGCCTTCTCCAACGGCAACGCCTACTTCGGCGGCCTCGACAAGTTCTTCCTGAACGGCGTGATCTACGACGCCAAGGGCAACTTCGTGCCGACCGCCACCTTCAGCAAGGGCGTGGTGATTCCCGAGCTCATGTTCGCCATGTTCCAGCTGACTTTCGCCTGCATCACCTGCGCGCTGATCGCCGGTGCCTATGCCGAGCGCATGAAGTTCTCCGCCGTGCTGATCTTCACCATCGTATGGTTCACCTTCTCCTACCTGCCCATGGCGCACATGGTCTGGTGGTGGCCGGGTCCGGACGCCTACACCGGCCCGGAAGTGGTCAATGAACTCAACGCCACCGCCGGCAAGCTCTGGCAGCTCGGCGCCCTCGACTTTGCCGGCGGCACCGTGGTGCACATCAACGCCGGTGTCGCGGGTCTCGTCGCCGCCATCATGCTCGGCAAGCGTCTCGGTTACGGCAAGGTGGCCATGCCTCCGCACAGCCTGGTCATGACCATGATCGGTGGCTGCATGCTGTGGGTGGGCTGGTTCGGCTTCAACGCCGGCTCCAACCTGGAAGCCAACGGCTATGCCGTGCTGGCCTTCGCCAACACCATCTTCGCGACCGCCGTTGCCGCGCTGGCCTGGCTGTTCGCCGAGTGGATCCACAAGGGCAAGCCCAGCCTGCTGGGCGCCGTGTCCGGCGCCATCGCCGGCCTCGTCGGCGTCACCCCGGCCTGCGGTTTCGTCGGCCCCATGGGTGCGCTGGTGATCGGTCTGGCTGCTGGCCTCATCTGCTTCGTCTTCGTGGCCTTCCTCAAGAAGAAGCTGGGCTATGACGACGCGCTGGATGCCTTCGGCGTGCACGCCGTCGGCGGCATCGTCGGTGCCATCCTGACCGGCGTGTTCGTGAACCCCGCCCTGGGCGGAGCCGGTTACGTCACCGACGGCTGGGTCGGCCCGACCTTCGGTTACGACAGCGCGCAGATCATGATCCAGGTTAAGGCGGTACTGATCGCCATCGTCTGGAGCGCCGTGGTCAGCGCCGTGACCCTGTTCATCCTCGACAAGGTCATCGGCCTCCGCGTCAGCGAAGAAGCCGAGCGCGAAGGTCTCGACATCGCCGAGCACGGCGAGCAGGCCTACAACGACTGACCTTTCCGGTCGATCCGGGAAAAGGGCCCTTGCGGGCCCTTTTCTTTTCCTGCCGCAGGGGCATCCGGGCGCCGTTCCGGCTTGGTAATCCCCCAAGGCGCCGCTATCATCCCGCCCATGAAAACACCGCAGTCGCTGCTGCAGCAGCTCCTGAAACAGGGACGTGACCTTCTGCCCACCGGATTGCTGGGCGATGAAGGCGGTAACGGACATCAGGAATACTCCATCGATGAGCTCGCGCGCGTGGCCAATACCACCGTGCGCAACGTCCGCGCCTACCAGGACCGCGGCCTCATTCCCCCGCCCGTGCGCCGCGGCCGTGCCGGCGTCTACAACCAGGGCCACCTCTCCCGCCTCAATGTCATCGGCCAGTTGCTCGAGCGTGGCTACACCATCGCCAACATCAAGGAACTGATCTCGGCCTGGGAAAGCGGGCAGGACCTCGATCATGTGCTCGGGCTCGACTCCGCGCTGGCCGGCACCTGGACCGAAGAAATCCCGGTCTACATGGAGCCGGACGAAGTCAGCGAGCTGTTCGGCCCCGACATCACCGAGGAAACCCTGCGCAAGGCGCTGGAAGTCGGGCTCTTCGAGGTCGACGGCGACCGCCTCAAGATCACCAGCCCGCGTCTGCTGAACGCCGGGCTCGAGCTCTACCGCGCCGGCATTCCCCTGGCGGCGCTGCTGCGCGAACTCGAGGTGGTGCGCGCCGACGTCGATCGCCTGACGCGCAGCTTCGTCCAGCTCGTGATCAATCATGTGGTGGAGCCGGTCACGGCCGACCAGCTGCCCAGTCCCGAGGAAATCGCGCGCCTCGCGGAGATCATCCAGCGCCTGCGTCCCCAAGCCCTGAGCCGGGCTGGTCATCTGCCAGCGCAGCCCGTCGGAATGCGCCATTTCTCTTGATGCAGGGCAAGACGGAGCGGGGTAGGACGCCACCTTCCGGATGTGTCAACGTCGTTACAGTCTGGTTACGGTGCTATCCTTGCCGCCCTCCAAAACCCTCTCCATAGGATGACTGCGATGCTTGGCCGTTTCATGCCCAAGGAAGTCAAGTTCTTCGACCTCTTCAATGCCCATGCCAAGGAAATCGTGCGCGGCGCCGACGCCCTCGTCGCCCTGATGGCCGCCCTGAACCGCCAGCAGGAAGAGGCCGTGGCCCACGCCGAGGCCATCGACGCCATCGAGTCCCGCGCCGACAAGATCACCCACGAAACCGTTTCCCTGCTGCACTCCACGTTCATCACCCCGCTCGACCGCGACGAGATCCACCAGCTGATCTCCACCATGGACGATGTGCTGGACACCATCCAGGATGCCGCCCAGACCGTGAGCATGTACGACATCCGCCGTGCCACGCCGGAGGCCATCAAGCTCGCCGAGATCATCCGCGCCTCGGCCGAGAAGCTCTCGGCCGCCGTCGGCATGCTCGCCGACATGAACAATGGCCCGGCCATCCTCGAGGCCGCCCGCGTGCTCGACCGTCTGGAGGACGAGGCCGACGTGGTGCTGCGCCAGGCCATGTCGCGCCTGTTCCGCGAGGAAAGCGACGTCCGCGAGCTGATCAAGCTCAAGGCCATCTACGAACTGCTGGAAACCGTCACCGACCACTGCGACGACGTCGGCAACCTGCTCGAGGCCATCGTCCTCGAGAACTCCTGATCCGGGAGGCTGAGTCATGGATACGGTCACCCTGACCTTCGGAGTCGTGTTGTTCCTGGTGTTCCTGGCGCTGGCGTTCGACTTCATGAACGGTTTCCACGATGCCGCGAACTCCATCGCCACCGTGGTTTCCACCGGCGTGCTGAAGCCGCACCACGCGGTCGCCTTCGCCGCCTTCTTCAACTTCGTCGCGTTCTTCGTGTTCCCGCTGAAAGTAGCGGCCATGGTCGGCAAGGGCATCATCGATCCCTCGATCATCGACCACTACGTGGTGTTCGGCGCGCTGGTCGGCGCCATCAGCTGGAACTTCATCACCTGGTACTTCGGCATTCCGTCGAGCTCCTCGCATGCCCTCATCGGCGGCCTGGTGGGTGCGGCGCTGATGAAGGCCGGCGTGGGCTCGCTGAAGTGGGCCGGCCTCGGCAAGACCGTGGCCTTCATCCTCGTCTCGCCGATGCTGGGCTTCCTGTTCGGTTCTATCCTGATGCTGATCGTGGGCTGGATCTTCTTCCGCTTCGCACAGCGCCGCGTCGACAAGTACTTCCGCAAGGCACAGCTGGTGTCCGCGGCGCTCTACAGCCTCGGCCACGGCGGCAACGACGCGCAGAAGACGGCCGGCATCATCTGGATGCTGCTGATTGCGGCCACCGCCGCCAATCCGCACGTGCTGCCGAAGTGGATGCAGGCGCATCCGGACCATCTGCCGAGCTGGATCGTCATCACCTGCTATATCGTGATCGGCCTCGGCACCATGTTCGGCGGCTGGCGCATCGTGAAGACCATGGGCCAGAAGATCACCAAGCTGAAGCCGGTCGGCGGCTTCTGCGCGGAGACCGGCGGCGCCATGACATTGTTCCTGGCGACATCGCTCGGCATTCCCGTCTCGACGACGCACACCATCACCGGCGCCATCGTCGGCGTCGGCGCCACCCGGCGCGTCTCGGCGGTGCGCTGGGGCGTTGCGGGCGGCATCGTCTGGGCCTGGATCCTGACGATTCCCGCCAGCGCGCTCATTGCCGCAATTTTCTGGATGATCGGTACGGCGTTCCTGTAAAGGCGCGACGACATGAAAAAGGCCACCTCCGCGTGGCCTTTTTCATGGGTAACCGCCAGCAGGGCCCGATTCGGCAGGGGCGAATTTTTAGGCGATTTGTAAGTGCCGCGTCGGAAGTCCGTCGTAATGTCGTACTCTCCAGCGATGCTGAAATTCCTTCCCCTTCCTGCCGTCATCGTCGACCTGGAAACCACTGGCGGCCGTGCCGCGTGGGACCGCATCACCGAGATCGGCATCATCGAGATCGCGGCCGACGGCAGCGTCAGCGAGTGGTCGACGCTGGTGAACCCGGGCTGCAGCATTCCCGCGCACATCCAGTGGCTGACCGGCATCACCAACGAGATGGTGGCGGATGCGCCGCGCTTCGAGGAACTCGCCGCCGCCTTGCACGAGCGGCTTGCCGGCAAGCTCTTCATTGCCCATAACGCCCGCTTCGACTACGGCTTCCTGCGCAACGAATTCGGCCGCGCCGGCCAGCGCTTTGCCGCGCGGCCCTTGTGTACGGTGCGGCTGTCGCGTGCCCTCTATCCGGCGTCACCGCGCCACAACCTCGATACGCTGGTCGAGCGCCACGGCATTGCCATGGTCGATCGCCACCGTGCGCTGGGCGACGCCCGTGCCGTCTTCGAGTTCCTGCGCATCGCCGGCGCGGAGCAGGGCGAGGAGCGCATGGCACAGGCGCTGGCCGAGCTACGCAAACGGCCGGCGCTGCCCCCCTATCTGGAAAGCAATCTGGACGACCTGCCGGAAACCCCGGGTGTGTATTTCTTCTATGGCGAGGAGGACGTGCTGCTTTACGTCGGCAAGAGCAAGAACCTTGCGGCGCGTGTGCCGTCGCACTTCGCCAGCGGCGACACCAGCACCAAGGCCGTGCGCATGGCGCAGCAGGTGCGCCGCATCGACTGGGAAGAGACGGCCGGCGAGCTCTCCGCCCTGCTGCGCGAATCGCGGCTCGTGAAGGAACACCAGCCGCTGCACAACCGCCGGTTGCGCCGCGAGTCGCGACTGTGCTCGCTGCAGCTGGTGGAGGATGCAGACGGGCTGCTGCAACCCAAGGTCATCCATGCCGCCGACATTGCGGCCATCCAGCCGCGCATGTTCGGCCTCTTCTCCGGCCCGGCGGCCGCCAAGAAACTGCTGCGCGAGATCGCGGCAGAGCACCGGCTCTGCCTCTACGCCACCGACCTCGAGAAGCGCGGGTCCCGGCCCTGTTCCGCCCGCCAGTTGAAGCGCTGCAACGGCCACTGCGACCCTGTTCCGCCCGCCAGTTGAAGCGCTGCAACGGCCACTGCGATGGCAGCGAAAGCACGCTCCAGCACAACCTGCGCTTCCTGCAGGCGCTGCAGAACCTGGCGCTCAAGGTCTGGCCCTATGCGGGACCGGTGGGCATCGTCGAGGAATGTGCCGAAAACGGCCGGCGCGAGATCCAGGTGGTGGACAACTGGTGCTGGCTCGGCACGGCACACAGCGACGAGGAACTGCACGAGATCCTTGCCGAGCCGAGCCGGCCGGTCTTCGATCGCGACACTTACAGCCTCCTCGTGTCGGCGCTGTTCGGCCGCAAGAAGATGCAGCTGCTGCCGCTGCAGTACCGGCAGCGCGCCCTGGCCGGTTGAGCGGAGGGCACGGCCGGGCCTGCCGGATGCCACATGGGTCCGCAGGAACTGTCCGCAGTGTCGGCCCGCAGGAAGACCAACGGATTGCCGGTACGCCACTTCCGGCAGCTTTCCCTGTCCGCACAGGTGCGGGCGGTCCGGCTCCGGACCTAGAATCCGCACTTCCTCCGCACGCGAGTCCCTCCCGCATGTCCCGGCCCCTTCTGCCGCCTCCCGTCGCCAACGGCAGGCCTCTGTCGCCTGGCAGTGCCATGATGGCGCGCTCAGCCGGAGGCGCATCCCATGCCTAGCCCGGCGCTGTTCGACTGGATGCGCGCGCCGGCGGCCACCGGCAAGCTGCGCTATCTCGCGCATTACCTAGGTAGCCTGACCGTCGTCATCGCGACGCTGGGCTATACACTGGAGTCGCACTGGCACATCGCGCTGCCGCAGGCCGCATTCTGGACAGCGCTGCTTGGCCACCTCGCGCTCACTCTCGTTGCCTGGCACCGTACGTTGCTCCGGGAGGACAGCAACACCGGCCTCTACCTCGCCGTGCTGCTGCTCTCCACGCTGCTGCTGGGCAGCCTGCTGCAGGCCGCCGGCGGCCACACCAATCCGCTGATCTCGCTGCTCCTCCTGCCGGTCGCCATGGGCGCGGCAACACTGCGCTGGCAGGCCACCGTGCTGCTGGCGCTGA
The DNA here is from genome assembly GCA_021156385.1 of Moraxellaceae bacterium. Lineage (GTDB taxonomy): Bacteria > Pseudomonadota > Gammaproteobacteria > Pseudomonadales > Moraxellaceae > UBA2031. The sequence continues at coordinate 7,899 of JAJNDL010000237.1, forward strand.
CGACGCTTGCGCTCTACGCCGTGCTCATGCGCTGGTACGAACCGCTGCAGGGGCAGCATGGCATGCACGGTCATGCGCAGTTCATGGAGCTGCACCTGCTGGGCATGTGGCTGACCTTCTTGCTCTCGGTGGCGCTGCTGGTCGGCGTCGTGCTGCCGTTGACCGTGACGATGCAGCACCAGCAGGAGCAGATTGCACGGCAGCGCGAGCAGATGCTGCGCGACGAGCGCCTGGTGGCGCTCGCTACCTTCGCGGCCAGCGTGACGCACCAGCTAGGTACGCCGCTGTCCACACTGGCCGTGCTGGTTGACGACCTGCAGCAAGCGCCGAAGGATGCCGCGCAGGCCGAGGATCTCGCGCTCATGACGCGCCAGGTCGGGCACTGCAAGTCCATCCTGCAGTCGCTGGCGCAGCGTGCCGACGATGTCCGCCAGGGCCGGCGCCAGCGCGAACGCGTTGCCGATGTCGTGCAGCGCCTGCGCGAGCAGTTCGCGCTGCTGCATCCGGCGCGGCAGCTCAGGCTGGCGGCGCCGGCGGCGCCCGATTGGGAAGTACTGTGCGACGTGACGCTGGAGCAGGCGCTGCTCAACCTGCTCGACAACGCCGCGCAAGCCGGCGCGGGCGACCCGCAACTCGATCTGCAGCGCGAGGGCGACTGGCTCTGCCTGCGCCTGCGCGATGAAGGCAGCGGCATTCCCGAGGCCATCCGCGCGCAGCTCGGCCAGCCCTTCGTCAGCAGCCGCTCGGGTGGCACCGGTCTCGGTCTCTTCCTCTCGCATGCCGGCATCGAACGGCTTGGCGGCACGTTGCGGCTCGAGAGCAGCGGCGCGGGCACGCTGGCGGAAGTGCGCCTGCCGCTGGCGCCCGCCGGGAGCGGGCTGGCATGAGTGCGCCGCTGCTGCTGGTCGATGACGACGGGGTCTTCCTGGAGGCGCTGGCACGGTCGCTGCGCCGGCGCGGCGAGACCGTGCTGACGGCGCGCAATGCCGCCGAAGCGCTCGCACAGCTGGGCGCGTCCGCGCCTGACCGTGCCGTGCTCGAC
>JAJNDL010000238.1 GCA_021156385.1 Moraxellaceae bacterium
ATTTCTACCGCACCCAGGGCTGGCTGCATGCCAAGCTGGCGCTGGCGGCCCTGCTGGTGGTCTATCACCTGGCCTGCGGTCACTTCCTCAAGGCCTTCCGGGATGACATTAACACGCGCTCCCACGTGTTCTACCGGGTCTTCAACGAACTGCCCGTGCTGGCGCTGATCGTTATCGTCATCCTGGTCATCGTGAGGCCCTTCTGATGAGGCCAGTCGTGTTGTGCTTTTCCGGCCTTGATCCTTCCGGTGGGGCCGGCCTGCAGGCGGATATCGAGAGCATTGCCGGGCTGGGGGCACATGCGGCGGTGATCTGTACGGCTCTGACCGTCCAGGACTCGCAGCGGGTCCATGGCTTCGAGCCGGTTACTCCCGAGCTGATCCGACGGCAGGCAGACGCAGTACTGGCCGACCTGCCCATCGGTGCCATCAAGCTCGGCATGCTGGGCTCGGGCGCCATCGCAGACGTGGTCCGGGAAGTTCTGGTCGCAAATCCCGGCATTCCTGTCGTACTTGACCCCGTCCTCGCCGCCAACTCGGGAGGCTCCCTGGCCGGTGACGACCTCGCGCAAGCTCTGTTCAGGCTGTTGCCGCTGACCACCATTGCGACTCCCAATTCCCCGGAAGCCCGCCGCCTTGCTGAAACCGATGATCTGGAAGAGGCGGTCGCCCGCCTTGCGCGCCTGGGAGCCCGGCACCTGTTGCTCAAGGGAGGCCACGAGCCCGGCGACAGAGTCGTCAACCGCCTTTTCCAGGGGCGGACGCTGCTGCGGGAAAGCGCCACGCCCCGCCTGCCTGGCGAGTTTCATGGCTCAGGCTGCACGCTGGCTGCCGCACTCGCGGCCGGTCTTGCGGCCGGCCTGAGGCTCGAGGATGCGGTGGCGCAGGCAGAGACATTCGTGGCCACGGCCCTGCGGCGCGCTGACCGCCCCCGTAGCACCGGCCAGTTCCTTCCCGTTCGGATTCCCTCCTGATGAAACCGCTGCGCGGCCTCTATGCCATCACCGATACCGCCCTGCTTGCAGGTCGCCTGCTGACAGCAGTGCAATCCGCACTGCAGGGTGGCGCGACGATCGTGCAGTACCGGGACAAGTCGGACGACCAGACGCGCCGGCACGCAGAGGCGCAAGCCCTGCGCGACCTCTGCCATCAGTACGCGGTTCCCTTGCTCATCAATGACGACGTCGAGCTTGCCGTGGCAATCGGGGCAGACGGCGTGCACCTGGGGCGCACCGACGCCACGCTCGATCGTGTGCGGCAACGCCTGGGGGCCGCCGCCATTATCGGGGCCACCTGCCATGGCTCGCTGGAATTTGCCGCAGAGGCAGCCCGGAACGGCGCCAGCTACGTGGCCTTCGGCGCCATCCACCCTTCTGCCACCAAGCCCGGTGCTCCCCGCGTAACGCTGGACGTGTTGCACGACGCGCATCGCTTCGGCCTCCCCGTGGTGGCGATAGGGGGGATAAGCGCCGATAATGCCGCCCCCGTTATCGCCGCAGGCGCGGATTGCGTCGCCGTCATCAGCGACCTCTGGCAGGCACCCGACATTGCCGCCCGCGCCCGCGCCCTCGCCAACCTGTTCTGAGCCGTCGCCATGAGCCGATCCGATTCCCTGTACAGCGCCGCCTGCCGCCACATCCCCGGGGGCGTGAACTCCCCGGTGCGTGCCTTTCGCGGCGTCGGCGGCACGCCGCTGTTCTTCTCGCGCGCCAATGGCGCGTATCTCTTCGATGCCGATGGCCGCCGCTACATCGACTACGTCGGCTCCTGGGGCCCGGCCATCCTCGGCCACGCCCATCCGGACGTGATCCGTGAAGTACAGGAAGCCGCGGCCGACGGCCTCAGCTTCGGTGCCCCCACCGAGCTCGAGATCCGCATGGCCGACAAGGTCTGCGAGCTCGTGCCCTCCATGGACATGGTGCGCATGGTGAGCTCCGGCACCGAGGCCACCATGAGCGCCATCCGCCTTGCGCGCGGCTATACCGGCCGTGACGTGCTGGTGAAGTTCGAAGGCTGCTACCACGGCCATGCCGACTCGCTGCTGGTGAAAGCCGGCTCCGGCGCGCTGACACTGGGAGTGCCGAGCTCGGCCGGCGTCCCCGCCGATCTCGCCAAGCACACCGTCACGCTGGAGTTCAACAATCTCGGCCAGGTCGAGGAGTTCTTCCGCACCCGCGGCAGCGAAGTTGCCTGCATCATCGTCGAGCCCGTGGCCGGCAACATGAACTGCATTCCGCCCGCACACGGCTTTCTCGAAGGCCTGCGCCGCATCTGCGACGAGCATGGCGCCGTGCTGATCTTCGACGAGGTGATGACGGGCTTCCGTGTCGCCCTGGGCGGCGCGCAGGCGCTCTACGGCATCACGCCCGACCTCACTACGCTGGGCAAGGTCATCGGCGGCGGCATGCCAGTCGGCGCCTTCGGCGGCAAGCGGGCCATTATGGAAAAGATTGCGCCGCTGGGGCCGGTCTACCAGGCCGGCACGCTGTCGGGGAATCCCATTGCCATGCGCGCCGGCCTGAAGACGCTGGAGCTGATTTCCGCCCCCGGCTTCTTCGAGAGGCTGGGCGCACAGACCGCGTCACTCTGTCAGGGCATCGAGAAGGCGGCCGCTGCAGCCGGCGTCGCGCTGACCACCACGCAGGTCGGCGGCATGTTCGGCTTGTTCTTCACGGAAAAGCGGGTCGCCAGCTACGCCGACGCGCTTGCCTGCGACGTCGACGCCTTCAAACGCTTCTTCCACGCCATGCTCGCCGAAGGCATCTACCTGGCACCTTCGGCCTTCGAGGCTGGCTTCGTCTCTTCCGCACATACGGATGACGACATCGCTGCCACCCTCGCAGCCGCGGGCCGGGCGCTGCAAGCCTAGCCCTGCCGCGCTGACCGGATCGCTTATGGAGAATCGGCGCCCGGCCCTGCTGATCGCCCTGCTGCTGTCGCTGCTGGTACACGTCATTGTCGTCAGCAGCAGCGAAACCCGGCTGACGGATTTCTTCACCGACGATGAGGTGCTGGAAAGCCGGCAGCCGACCCACGTGCAACGCGTGCGCCTGGCGACCCGCCCTGCAGCTCCTGCGCCGGAGCGCACTGCGCAAAAGAAGCAGCACAAGACAGCATCGGAAAAACCCGCACAACCATCGCCTGCCCCTGCTCCGGCAGAACAGGCCTCATCCGGTAGCGACGACGCTGCTGACACCGGAATCGCGGACTCGCCCGCCGAACCTGCCCCTGCTGCGCCGCCACAGGCACCGGTCGCCACGATGGCGGAACTGCCTCCGGCATTCCCGGTGCAGCTGGTCGCCGAGCTCGACGCCCGCCTCAACGGCCTGCCCGTCGTGCTTACCCAGGCCTGGAACATGGAAGGCTACCGGTATGCGATCCGGCTGAGCGGCAGCAAGTTCGGCTTCGAAGCCGACCTGGAGAGCGAGGGCAAGGTCAGTCCTGCCGGCGGCCTCAAGCCCGAAGCATCGCAACTGAAGCTGGGTCGGAACGTGAAAAGCTTTACGCGCTACGCCGATGGCGTCATCCGGTACGGCAAGCCCGACAATCCGCGCGAAGCGCCCTTGCCGGTGATTCCCCAGGATTTCGCCAGCCTTCCCTTCCACCTCGCCGTCACCTTCGACGGCCGCCCGCAGTCCCTCTTCGTCAGCACGGGTCGCGGCGTGTACCAGGTGCGTTTCTCGCTGGTGGCGGAAGAAAAGATCAGGTTGCCGGTTGGTACCCTGCGC
>JAJNDL010000239.1 GCA_021156385.1 Moraxellaceae bacterium
CAGTATGCTGAACGAGTAGGCATCGTAGGCTCGCGACAGCGGTTCGACGACGGGCTTGGAGAACTCCAGCACGAGCAGACGGCCGCCCGGCTTGAGTACGCGCAGCATGGAACGCAGTGCCGCATCCTTGTCGGTAACGTTGCGCAGGCCGAAGGCGATGGTCACCAGGTCGAAGGTGTTTTCGGCGAAAGGCAGGCATTCCGCATTGGCCTGCACGAATTCGAGATTGCCGACGAGGCCGGCATCGATCAGCCGGTCGCGCCCGACGCCAAGCATCGAGGCATTGATGTCGGCAAGGATGACAAGGCCGTCGGTGCCGGTGCGCTTGCTGAAGGCGCGCGCCAGGTCACCGGTACCGCCGGCGATGTCCAGCACGCGCTGGCCGGGACGGATGCCCGACATCTCGATGGTGTAACGCTTCCAGAGGCGATGGATCCCGAACGACATCAGGTCGTTCATGAGGTCGTAGCGGGCAGCGACGGAGTGGAAGACCTCGGCAACCTTGGCGGCCTTCTCCGTAGTGCGCACGGTCTGGTAGCCGAAGTGAGTCGTACCCCCCTGCGGAGGAGTCGGCTGGTCTTGGCGCGAATCGGACATGATCTGGGAGGGCCTGAAACGGGACCGGCATTGTCTGCCTGTCGCCGTCGGGCTGGCAAGGGCGGGCACCGGCGGATTGCCGGGCCGCACCCGGTTCAGGCAGGGGCGTGAATGTCGTACGGGTTGGCCTTGCCGGCGCGAATGTTGTCGACGATGGCACGCTCGCGGCTGACGAAGAGGTTGATGAATTCCTGGGCGGAGCCCATGGGACGCATCACCTCGAAGCCGCGGCCGAGGAAGTCGTAGAGGCCGCCGAGACCGGCCATGCGAGCCGGGCGCTGGGCGATGCGGAACGTCGCATAGATGACCCGGGAGCGCACATAACGATCCAGGCCGTTGCCCAGTTCTGCCAGAAGCTCGAGCTGGCGATGGCGGGCTTCGTGCTGGCCGGCGGCCCTGTAGGCCTCGACCAGGTTGGCCTCGGTGATTTCCTTGTAGCCCAGGGTTTCGAACAGCATGGTGGCTACACCCTCGTCGAGTTCGCCGGTCAGGGCGTTGAGCTCCAGCGCGACGGCAGATGTGCGCATGACCGATTCGGGCAACAGGCGGGTGGCCACGGGAAGCGCGCGCTCGATTTCGCGTGCCAGTTCGTTCAGGTCCAGGCCGCCATACATCTCGTTAAGGAAGAACTGCGTCACTGCCTGGTAGCGGGGGTCTTCGAGGAAATCGGCATGCGTCCTGGTGAGGCGTTCAGCCTGGGCTTTCTGCACGGCAATGAAGCGCTCCCGGAACTCCTGATCGCTGTGGCTGCGCCAGGCCCGGAAACGGCCCAGCTCGTAGCGCATCTGGTCCGCCAGGGTCTTGATGTCTTCACGACGCAGGGCATGCCCCTCGGGGGTTACGACCAGGCCGGGTTCGCCGCTGGGATTCATGGGATTCTCCGCCGCAGCAGCAGGGAAAGCAGGCAGGGAACTGCTGTGCATGATTGCTTGGGCCTCGCAAGGGGACGGTGGCCGGCAGGTGTGCCGGGTGGCCGGGATTGTACAGTTCTCACCAAATGCAGACAGAAAAAAACGTTAGCAAATTGTGACGTCGAGCGACTCTCAGTATGTGCCTACTTACCTGGAATAAAACGAACGGCTGAGGTTTTAGCCACATCGTTCATTGCAGGCTGGGCCGCAACACGCTCCTTATAGATGCGCCAAAGGTGCTCACGTTGCATGCAGAGTTCGTGGAGCCAGTCCCAACTGTAGAGGCCGGTGTCGTGGCCGTCCGAGAAGCTGATTTTCACGGCGTAGTTGCCAACGGGGTCGATGGCCGTTATCGCGACATGCTCCTTGTGGCGAGGCAGCTCGCCACCACGCCCGTCATGGCCCTGCACCTCGGCCGATGGAGAGTGCACGCGCAGGAACTCGGCCGTCAGGCAATATTCACCGTCCGGATAGGCGATGACGAGCTCACGTGTTTCCCTGCGGTAGCGCAATTCGGTCGGGGCGGGAGACTGCATGGCTGGCTCCGTGCTCAAAGGATGAAGCGGCTGAGGTCTTCATCCGCGGCCAGGCTGCCCAGGTGCTTCTCGACATCTGCCGCGGTGATCTGCAGAACAGCATCATGCCTTTCGGCAGCCAGGTCGGCTGCATTGAAAGAAACGTCCTCCAGCAGCTTCTCCAGCACCGTATGCAGGCGGCGTGCGCCGATGTTTTCCGTGCGCTCGTTCACCTGCCAGGCAACTTCGGCCAGGCGCTTGATGCAGTCAGGCGTGAATTCGACATGCAGCCCTTCAGACTTGAGCAGGGCCTGATACTGCTGCGCCAGGGAAAAATGCGGCTCGGTCAGGATGCGCTCGAAATCGGCGGGGGACAGCGCCTCCAGCTCGACCCGGATGGGCAGGCGTCCCTGCAGCTCGGGGATGAGGTCGGAGGGACGGGCCAGATGGAAGGCGCCGGAGGCGATGAACAGGATGTGGTCCGTCTTCACCATGCCGTACTTGGTGCTGACGGTGCTGCCTTCGATCAGTGGCAGCAGGTCCCGCTGTACTCCTTCGCGCGAAACGTCGGCACCGCCGTGCGCTTCGCCGCGGCGGCAGACCTTGTCGATCTCGTCGATGAAGACGATGCCGTTCTGCTCCACCGCCGTCAGGGCCTTGGCCTTGATCTCTTCCTCGTTGAGCAGCTTGGCGGCTTCCTCTTCATGGACCAGCTTCAGGGCCTCACGGATCTTGAGGCGGCGTGAGCGCGTCTTGCCCTGGCCCAGGCTGGAAAAAAGGTTTTGCAACTGGTTGGCCATGTCCTCCATGCCGGGAGGGCTCATGATGTTCACGCCCGGGCTGGACTGGGCGACATCGATCTCGATCTCGCGGTCATCCAGCTCGCCTTCGCGCAGCTTCTTGCGAAAGATCTGCCGTGTATTGCTGTCTGATGCGCTACGTTCGGCCGCAGAGTTCCAGTCGCTGCGCGGCGGGGGCAACAGCGCATCAAGGATGCGCTCTTCCGCGGCTTCCCGGGCGCGATGCCCGACCTTCTGGATTTCCTGTTCGCGCGTCATCTTGAAAGCGATGTCGGAGAGGTCGCGAATGATGGTTTCCACATCCCGGCCGACATAGCCCACCTCGGTGAACTTGGTGGCCTCGACCTTGATGAAGGGGGCATTGGCGAGTCGTGCCAGCCGGCGTGCGATCTCCGTCTTGCCGACCCCGGTCGGTCCGATCATCAGTATGTTCTTCGGGGTGATCTCGTTGCGGTGGGCTTCATCCACCTGCATGCGTCGCCAGCGGTTGCGCAGGGCCAGCGCCACTGCACGCTTGGCGGCAGTCTGGCCCACGATATGGCGATCGAGTTCGTGCACGATTTCACGCGGAGTCATCTGGCTCATGTCGTTTCCCTGAGTGTGTTCGTGTTCGTGTCCGTGGACGTGCCAGCGGGCAGGAGGGAGTTCAGCTTTCCAATGTTTCGATAACCGCCGTGTGATTGGTGAATACACAAATGTCGGCGGCGATCTGCAGGGATTTCTCGACGATAATGCGGGCGTCGAGGTCGGTGTTCTCGTACATGGCGCGGGCTGCAGCGAGTGCGAAGCTTCCCCCGGAGCCGATTGCGAGGATTCCCTCTTCGGGCTCCAGGACGTCGCCGGTGCCGGTGATGATGAGCGAGGAGGACTTGTCGGCGACGATCAGCATGGCCTCTAGGCGAC
>JAJNDL010000240.1 GCA_021156385.1 Moraxellaceae bacterium
TGGCGATGAGCGAACCGAATGCCGGTTCCGACGTCGTCAGCATGAAGCTGCGCGCGGACAAGCAGGGCGACCGCTATGTGCTCAACGGCAACAAGATGTGGATCACCAACGGCCCCGATGCCGAAACCTACGTGATCTACGCCAAGACCGACGTCAGCGCCGGTCCGCGCGGCATCACCGCCTTCATTGTCGAACGCGGATTCAAGGGCTTCAGCCAGGCGCAGAAGCTGGACAAGCTCGGCATGCGCGGTTCCAACACCTGCGAGCTGGTCTTCCAGGATTGCGAAGTTCCGGAAGAGAACGTGCTGGGCAAGGTAGGCGAAGGCGTGCGCGTGCTGATGAGCGGCCTCGACTACGAGCGTGTCGTACTTTCCGGCGGTCCGGTCGGCATCATGCAGGCCTGCATGGACGTGGTCCTTCCCTACATCCACGAGCGCAAGCAGTTCGGCCAGGCCATCGGCGAGTTCCAGCTCATGCAGGGCAAGGTGGCCGACATGTACACCGTGCTCAACGCGTCGCGCGCCTACCTGTACAGCGTGGCACAGGCCTGCGACCGTGGCGAAACCGCACGCAAGGACGCCGCCGCCGTCATCCTCTACACCGCTGAAAACGCCACGAAGCTGGCACTCGAGGCCATCCAGGTCCTGGGCGGGAACGGCTACATCAATGAAAACCCGACGGGACGCTACCTGCGCGATGCCAAACTGTACGAGATAGGCGCCGGCACGAGTGAGATCAGGCGCATGCTTATCGGGCGCGAGTTGTTCAACGAAACGAAGTAAACGGTTTTTTGCAGGCCCGGGACAATCCAGCATCCCGGCTCACAGTGCTTGAAATTCGAAGGTGAAGGCATGGCCGTAATCAGGACGACCATCAATACGCACGATGCCGGCTTCCAGGAAAATGCCGCGCATCACCGCTCGCTCTCTGCGGAACTGCAGAAGCTGCTGGAGCGCATCCGCGAAGGTGGCGGAGCGGCCGCCATCGAACGCCACAAAAGCCGCGGCAAGCTGACCGCGCGCGAACGCATCAACACCCTCATCGATGCCGGTTCGCCCTTTCTCGAGCTTGCCCCGCTGGCCGCCCATGGCGTCTATGGCGAGGATGTGCCTGCCGCCGGCATCGTGGCCGGCATCGGCCGCGTGAACGGCATCGAGTGCGTGATCGCGGCCAACGATGCCACCGTGAAGGGCGGCTCCTATTATCCGCTCACGGTGAAAAAGCACTTGCGGGCGCAGACCATCGCCCGGGAAAACAACCTGCCCTGCATCTATCTCGTCGACTCGGGCGGCGCCAACCTGCCGCGACAGGACGAGGTCTTTCCCGACCATCTCCACTTCGGCCACATCTTCTTCAACCAGGCCAACATGTCCGCGGACAACATTCCGCAGATCGCCGTGGTCATGGGCTCCTGCACGGCCGGTGGCGCCTACGTCCCCGCCATGGCAGACGAAGCCATCATCGTGAAGAACCAGGGCACGATCTTCCTGGCCGGGCCGCCACTGGTGAAGGCGGCCACGGGCGAAGTGGTCAGCGCCGAGGAGCTGGGCGGAGCCGACCTGCACAGCCGCATCTCCGGCGTCACCGACCAGCTCGCCGACAACGACGAACATGCCCTGGAATTGGCGCGAGCCTCCGTCGCCCGCCTCAACCGGGTCAAGCACGTGACCCTGGACACCCGTGAACCGGTCGCGCCGCTCTACCCTGCCGAAGAACTCTACGGGATAGTGCCGAAAGATCCGCGCCAGCCCTTCGATGTGCGCGAGATCATTGCGCGCGTCGTCGACGGCTCCGATTTCGATGAATTCAAGCCTCTCTACGGCAGCACGCTGGTGACGGGCTTCGCACGCATCTGGGGCTACCCGGTAGGCATCATCGCGAACAACGGGATCCTGTTTTCGGAATCCGCGCTGAAGGGCGCGCACTTCATCGAGCTGTGCGCGCAGCGCAAGATCCCGCTGGTATTCCTGCAGAACATCACCGGCTTCATGGTGGGCAAGAAATACGAGGAAGGCGGCATCGCCAAGAACGGTGCCAAGATGGTGCATGCCGTGGCCTGCGCAAAGGTGCCCAAGTTCACGGTGATCATCGGAGGCAGCTTCGGTGCCGGCAATTACGGCATGTGCGGGCGCGCCTACGAGCCCCGCTTTCTGTTCATGTGGCCGAATGCACGCATCTCCGTCATGGGGGGCGAGCAGGCGGCGAGCGTACTGACCGATGTCAAGAAAGCCTCCCTCGCCAAGCAGGGCGTGCAATGGACATCGGAGGAAGAAGAAGCATTCCGGCAGCCCTTGCTCGAGAAGTACACGCGCGAGGCGCATCCCTACTACTCCAGCGCCCGGCTCTGGGATGATGGCGTCATCGATCCCGTGAAAACGCGCGATGTGCTGGGCCTCTCGCTCTCCGCCTCGCTCAATGCGCCGATCCCGGAAAGCCGCTTCGGCGTCTTCCGCATGTAAGGAGTCATGCCATGACCACCCTGCTGACCTCCCTGGACGCGCGCGGCGTCGCCAGTATCGCCCTGAACAGGCCCGAGGTGCACAATGCCTTCGACGATGCCGTCATCGCCGAACTCAATGCCGCCATCGACAGCTTTGCAAGGCATCCTGACGTACGTCTGCTGGTACTGCGCGCCGAGGGCAAGAGTTTCTCCGCTGGCGCCGACCTTGGCTGGATGAAGCGCATGGCATCGTATTCGCGCGAGGACAACCTTGCCGATGCCCGCGAACTTGAGCGCCTGATGCGCGGCCTCTACGGCTTCCCGAAGCCGACGCTCGCCGTCGTGCAGGGTGCGGCCTATGGCGGTGCCGTCGGCCTGGTCAGCTGCTGCGACATCGTCATCGCCTCCGAAAGCGCCAGCTTTGCGCTGTCGGAAGTAAAGCTGGGGCTGGCACCCGCGGTGATCAGTCCCTTTGTGATCGCAGCCATGGGCGCGCGACAGGCTGGTCGCTATTTCCTGACGGCGGAACGATTCAGCGCCGTTACGGCGCGCGATCTGGGCCTCGTCCACGAAGTGGTGGCTCACGACTCGCTGCAGGCATCCTGCGACGGCATGGTCGACACCCTGCTGGCCAATGGCCCTGTGGCCCTGATGGTCTGCAAGAGCCTGCTGCGTCATGTGTCTTCCGCGACATCCCCGGAGCTCGCCGCCTACACCACCGAGCTCATCGCCAGCCTGCGCACTTCGCAGGAAGGCCAGGAGGGCCTCACCGCCTTTTTCGAGAAACGCCAACCGGCCTGGCAAAAGAAGATCTGAACCATGTTCAAGAAGATCCTGATTGCGAACCGCGGCGAAATTTCCTGCCGCATCACCCGTACGGCCCATCGTCTCGGCGTCGAAACCGTCGCGGTATATTCCGACGCGGATGCCGCTGCACTGCATGTGCAGGTTGCCGATGAAGCGGTTCGCCTCGGCCCCGCGCCAAGCCGCGACTCCTATCTTCGTGCAGACCGGATCATCGCCGCCGCAAAGGCCTCCGGCGCGGTGGCCGTGCATCCGGGTTACGGCTTCCTTTCCGAAAATGCCGATTTCTCGCGTGCCTGCCGCGAAGCCGGACTCGTGTTCATCGGCCCCTCCCCCGACGCCATCTCAGCCATGGGCTCCAAGTCGGGCGCGAAGGCGCTCATGGAGAAAGCCGGCGTGCCACTGATTCCCGGCTATCACGGCGACAACCAGGACGAAGGCTTCCTGCTCGCGCAGGCGAAA
>JAJNDL010000241.1 GCA_021156385.1 Moraxellaceae bacterium
CGGGAATAGACCACCGCCACGCCCCAGGCCACGATGAACTCCGAAAGCGCAAACAGCAGGCCGACATTGAGCGGCCCCCAGACCTGCCTCCGGAACAGTCCGGGCATGTAGGCCGCACCCATCGGCAGGAGGAAGTAGTAGGCGAGGGAAAAGGCCATCAGGCCCCAGAGAAACCGGCTCTTGCGCCGGTGCAGTTCGATAAAGCGGGAATCGGCGGCAAGCGCCGCCCAGTCGACGGGTTGCTGGTTCATGTGCCGCTCCTTTGGAACTCTTTTACGGCTGGCCGCCTTGCCTGCCTGACGCATCCTGGCATTCCGCCCCTGCCCTTGCATTTAGTACAGGAGCATATGGTTATCAGCTACTGCCGGCATCAAGTGCCCGCTATGCGCAAGAGCGTCTTCTCCATCGGCACGCGGGGCGCAAACCCCGAACTCAGGAAGACTCCCTGCAACGTTGAGTCATCCCGCTGATCAGGACTCCACCGGATTGCCGAGACGCCAGACCTCGAATCCGCCATCCAGGCTGTAAACCTCAGCAAATCCCTGCTCCGACAACCAGGCCGCAGCGCCCTGGCTCGAGTTGCCGTGGTAGCAGTACACCACCACCGGCCGGGACTTGTCGGCATCCTCGACAAACTCTCCCGCGGTCCGATTGTCCAGATGCAATGCCCCGGGAATGCGGGAGCGCCCGTAGGAGACCCCGTCGCGGACATCCACCAGCACCGGCTCGCGCGCAACGATCAGCACGGCAGCCTGCTGCGGCGCGATCCGCTGCCAGCCCATCAGCGGTGGCCCCGCACCGGAGGAATCGGCGCCAGCAGCTCCGGCTCCGGATATTTGCTCGGCAGCTTGCGGCCGATGGCCTCCTCGATCTTGGGAATCATGAAGGCGTCGTCCTCGCAGGCGAAACTCACACTGGTGCCGCTGGCACCGGCACGCCCGGTACGGCCAATGCGGTGCACGTAGTCGTCGGTCTGCTCCGGCAGCGTGAAGTTCACGACATGGCTGACGCCGTCGATATGGATGCCGCGCCCCGCAACGTCCGTGGCCACCAGCACCTTGATCCGGCCTTCGCGGAAATTCTCCAGCGTCTTGATGCGCTTGTCCTGCGGCACATCGCCTGACAGCAGCGCGCAGGAGATACGATGGTCTCGCAGCATGTCGGCCAGCTTGCGGGTCTGGTCACGACGGTTGGCGAACACCATGACGCGCTCGAGATTGTTCTGGGTGATGAGGTTGTAGAGGAGATTGTATTTGTCGTCGGCAGTGGTGATGTAGACGATCTGCTCGACCGTATCGGTCGTCACGCTTTCCGGCTCGATCTCGACCTTCACCGCATTGTAGGTCCACTGCTCGGAGAGATTGATCACGTCGCGCGTGAAGGTAGCCGAGAACAGCAGCGTCTGGCGGCTGGCCTTCGGCGGCGTCATGCGCACGATGCGCTTCACGTCGGGAATGAAGCCCATGTCCAGCATGCGGTCGGCTTCGTCGATGACGAGCAGCTCGACACGGTCGAGATAGACATCCTGCTTGCCGGCGAAGTCCAGCAGACGGCCGGGGGTGGCCACGAGTATGTCGACGAAGTCTTCGGTCAGCTGGCGGCGCTGCTTGTCGTAGTCCATGCCCCCCAGCACGGTGACGATCTTGAGGTCGGTGTACTTGGCGAGCGACTGGGCGTCCTTGGCGATCTGCATGGCCAGCTCGCGTGTCGGCGCGAGGATGAGCGCACGCGGCTCGCCGGTGTAGCGCTCCTCGTCCGGGGGATTCCTCAGGAGGTCGGCAAGGATGGTCAGCAGGAATGCAGCCGTCTTGCCGGTGCCGGTCTGTGCGCGGCCGATGGCGTCATGACCTGCCATGGTGAACTTGAGCACGCGCTGCTGGATGGGGGTGCAGTACTGGAAGCCCAGGTCGGCGACCGCATGCAGCACCGGCACGGGCAGATCCAGGTCGGCGAAGCGCAGCTTGCCTTCTTCGGGCGGTACAACGTAGGCGGTCGCATCCCACCCGGTGGGATCAAAGGTAAAACGGTTTTGTGTTTCGTTACTCACAGCAAAGACTCAAAAGTTGAAGACTAGACCGGAACTCCGGCCCGGCAGGCCTGATCGGCCCGCCTCGTGTATCTCAATGCTCCTTGACGAAGCGATCCCGCGCGAACCGGATCCGCGCATGGTAAACCCCGTCCCTGGCGCGCTTGCCACACCCTACAACCATCACCACGAAACCATCGGAGGGCAGCTTCAGCAACCTGCGCACACGCGTCTCGTCGAATCCCTCCATGGGACAGGAATCAAAGCCATGCGCGCGCAGTGCCAGCATGAAGTTCTCGGCTGCCAGCGCGACCGTCTTGGCTGCCCACACCTTCATGTCGGCATGCGAGAACGGCCCTCTCGGCACGGGACGGCGAAGCCCGGCCACGGCAGCGATTGCGCGCTTGGTCCAGCCCAGCAGGTTCAGCGGTCCCTGCCGGTAATGAAGCCTGGCCACCCGGCTGTAGTAATTCCTGACTATGGGAGGAATGTCCGCATCGGGCCAGTTCTCCAGCATCAGCTCGCAATGCGCCGGCCAGGTATCGGTGCGCGCCACCATCACGACCAGAGCCTGAGCCGTCTTTGCGGCATTCTGGTTGAGGCAGGCGGCTGCCAACTTCCTTTTCAGCTCCGGCGTGCGGACAACATGGAATTCCCAAGGCTGCAGGTTCGACGAGTTCGGCGCCAGCAGTGCCATGTCGAGACAGTCATCGAGGACCGCATCCGGAAGCGGAGTATCGTCAAAGCGGCGCACCGAGCGCCGGCTCATCACGACCTTGCGGAACTCTTCCGCATCGATCTGCGGCATGGCTTCCTGATAACGCGGCTTGGTCTCTTGTTTCATTCCCGTCATTTCCGGCCCGAGGCCGTATTGAATACGCTTCCGATTACCGGGACACCGTCAATGCTCAGATCGGCTGGACGTCCTCGGCCTGCAACCCCTTCTCGCCCTTCATCACCACGAACTCCACACGCTGGCCTTCGCGCAGCGTGCGATGGCCTTCGCCGCGAATCGAACGGTAATGCACGAAGACATCGTCTCCCTGCTCACGCGTGATGAAACCGAATCCCTTGCTCGCATTGAACCACTTCACCTTGCCCGTCTCGCGCGGCCCCTTGAATCTGGTACGCATCGGCGGCAATGCCATGATCAGCAATACCAGTGCCGGCAGGTACACGGCAGCAATTACCGGAATCCAGAAATCGGATTCCCGCGGCAGCAGCGGGAGTACGGAAATCTCCAGCGTCGTGATGATGGCCCCGCCAAGAGCATAGGCCGTCAGCGCCAGATGAACCGGTTTGCGCCGTTTGAGATTGCGCGCACACCATAAAAAAAGCGGGGCCATTGCAAGGTCGGCCATGCCGAGCAGATGCACCAGGTAGAAAGGGGGCGATTCCTTGATGACAGGCAATGGCGAGGCCTGATACCAGGACTCCGGCGCCAGCAGCATATAGAGGCCGTTGGCCGCAAATCCGAGCGCCAGAATCAGGTAGACCAGAACAATCAGATGCTTTTTCTTCATGAGGTAATCCTTAACAGCCAGGGGGCAGCCGCAAAAAATGGGAAGGTGGCAGCCCAAAAAACGGCAATGTCCTTGACCGTGGAACAGCAGGCCCCCAAGCTTACGCATTTCAAGCGCTTGTTTCCATTAGGCTTCTCACATGGCCTCCCGCAC
>JAJNDL010000242.1 GCA_021156385.1 Moraxellaceae bacterium
CTGACGCCGTCCACCGGCTGCGTCAGCGCGCTGCCGCCGCGCCGCCACCACTGGCGCATGTCCTTCAGCCACTTCTCGCCTTCCTTGTTCTTCATCTTGATGTCGTACCAGACGGCGAGATGCGCGGCGACGGAGTTGTCCTCGCGCTCGATCCAGGTGGCGACATAGGGCTTGTGGTACTCGGCCACTTTCAGGTTCGGAATCTCGACCTTGACGTTGAGGTCCGCCGCCAGCGCCGGCGCGGCCACCACCCCTGTCATCGCTGCAGAAAACACGACACGCATATCCACCTCGCTTCCGTGAAATAAAAGATCAAAAAAAATCAGTGCATGAACAGCAGGATCAGCAACAGCGGCAGCAGCACGCCGAGGCCGACCGTGGGCCAGGTGGCCGGGCGGCTGCCGCCGTGCAGCTGCAATAAACAGAGGCCGGTGAGACAGAACACCACGCAGGCCACGGCGAAGACATCGATGAACCAGCTCCAGGCGGCACCGGTGTTGCGGCCCTTGTGCAGGTCGTTGAACCAGGAGATCCAGCCGCGGTCGGTGCGCTCGTAGTGCACCGCGCCCGAGTCGGGCGCGAGGGTGAGCCAGGCGTCGCCGCCGGGGCGCGGCAGCGCGACATAGATTTCGTCGCTGTTCCATTCGGCCGCGCGGCCGGCCACCGGCACGCTCAGTTCGCGGGCGAGCCAGTCGGCAACAGCGTCGGGCAACGGGGCATCGGCCGCTGGCGGCGTGGCGAGCGCGGGACGCAGGTTGTCGGGCAGCACGGCCTTGCGCTTGGTCACCACGGGCGAGGCCTCGATATCGCCGGCGTGGTTGAGCGTGATGCCGGTGGCCGCGAAGAGCAGCATGCCCACCAGGCAGAGCGCGGAGCTGATCCAGTGCCACTGGTGCAGGGTCTTGAGCCAGAAGCTGCGACGCTGCGGGTCCGCGGGGGAACGGCTGGCGCTCATGGAGTCTCTCGGTGGACGGCGAAGCGGAAAGCCCTGGCTGGCGGTGGGCCGGCCCGAAAGACGGGGCAAGGGAAGCGGCACCGTCCCGGTCAGGGCGAACGGCCGCATTGCAGCACAAATGAGAATTAATCTCAATTGAGGACGGGCCTGGAGCCGGCGGCGGTTGAGGGCGGAATGTGCGTCCGGATTCTGCGCGGGCGCCCGGTCTCAACCCGCAGGCGCAGGCCACAGAGAAAAAAGCCCCGCGGCGGCGGGGCTTTTCAGGGTTGGAACAACGACCGGGTCGCCTCAGTCGCGTGGGCCGCCCCAGTTCTGCGCGCCGCGGTTCCAGGCGTCGAGGTTGCGGTAGTAGGTGTCGCGGCTGCTCTTCATGAAGCTGTCGTGTGCGCTGTTCATGCCGCGCATCAGGTCGCTGGCCCGGGTCGCGGCGTCCACGCGTGCCTGGAACTCGGCCTCCGCCAGCGCGCGGGAGCGGCGGTCCGATTCCATCTGGCGGAATTCCGCGTCGCGACGGATCGCCTCACGCTTCGCCAGGGCGCGCTGGATCAGCGCCGGGTCGGCGCCGCGATTCTGCGCGCTCTGCAGGAACATGAAGTCGGTGACACCGCATTCGCTCAGCATGCGGTTGATGGCGGGCGCATGCATGAGCTGGATGACCTTCGGATCGTTCTTGCAGAAGTCGCCGCCCTTGGCGAGCAGTGCCTGGTATTCCCGCTCGCGGAATTCGAACTCGCGCTTCGCTGCCTCGGCATACTCGCGCTCCTGGCGCGCGCGATCCTCGGCCCAGCGCTGGCGCTGGCCGTCGGCGGTGGCATCGAAGGCAAGCTGCGCCGAGGCGTAGCCCTTGTCCGGGTCGGCCACGTAGGGCGGCTGGAAGCGCAGCGTGACGGCACGCCAGAGGCCGTCCTCGGCGGACTTGAGCAGGAGGAAGTCGGTGTAGGCGCCGGTCACGAGCCGGGTGAAGTGTTTGACGCCCGCCACCGGCGTCTGCTTGCCGACCAGGTCAAGTACGTCGGCGATGAGGCCGTTGCCGACCACGAAGCGCAGGCCCTGCGGCGTGTCCAGCACCACGGCCCAGCCGTAGGTGACGCGCCCATCCTGTTCGAAGGTGCGCGAACGGCCGTCCGGCTCGATGACGGCCATCAGCGGGAACACGCCGACGACACCCGGCGGCAACGGCCGCGCCGAGCCGTCCTCGCGCAGCGGCACATAGAGTTTGGCGGGCAGCTCCGGATGCGGCAGCAGCGGCACCACGACGAAAAGTTCGTCGCCGAGTGCGGTCTGGTTCGAACCGATGTCAGAGAGGGTGCCTTCGAAGCGGGACGTGCGCCACGTCTCGACGCGGC
The DNA here is from genome assembly GCA_021156385.1 of Moraxellaceae bacterium. Lineage (GTDB taxonomy): Bacteria > Pseudomonadota > Gammaproteobacteria > Pseudomonadales > Moraxellaceae > UBA2031. Next base: position 2,302 of record JAJNDL010000242.1, read on the forward strand.
TCAGCACCGGCGAGATCGGGTCGCCGCGCAGGTTGAGCAGGCGCGAGTGAATCTCGCCGTCGGGGCCGGTGAAGGTGGTGTAGAGCACGCTGCCGTGATGCAGGATCGCGTTGAAGGGACTCAGGCCGGGCGCCCCGAGGTCCGGATAGCGGCGCGGCGTCGGCAGGCCGTCGGGGAACAGGTAGTAGTCGTAGCGCGTGGGCCGGCCCTTGTCGTCACGCGCGGTCGCCACATAGCCGTAGGGAATCCACATCGCCTGCGGGCTGCGCGAGTAGTTGATCGAGCTGTGGCTCACCGGGCCCACATAGTCGAAGGCGGGCGCGGGCCCGGTGAGGCCGGTGCCGACCTCGTAGAACTGCCAGGGGCCCGGGTCTCTCGAGTGTTTCTTCACCGGCTCGCGCACCAGGGCGTGGCGCGGCCCGATCAGCACGGCATCCGTGAATTCCACCGGCACCAGCACGGCGCCGTTGGCATCGGTGATGCCGCGGCGGTAGACCCAGCCGTCGTCGCGGCAGTAGGCGTAGTCGGCACGGCGGTAGGTGAAGGGGCCATCGGCGCCCCGCACCCTTTCCGGATCGTACAGCCGCGGCGCCTTGCGCGAGGCGAGGTCGGTGCAGCGGGCCTCGGCCGGCGCGGCGAGGAGCAGGGCAAGAGCGCTGGCCATCAGGCAGGAAGTGAGTGCACGCATGGGACCTCCGGGGGGATGGCGCATGCTAGCCTGCACTGTCGGCGCCGCAAACGGAGCGGACGGCCTGATGCGGGAAACCGCAGACGAAAGGGCGTCGCGCCGGAAAACGGCCGGCCCGTTTTGTCTTTAGCCACCGGCCTGCGGCTACAATGCCGCTCCGCTTCCCACGCAGCCCCGCCATGAGCATCAACTGGTTCCCCGGCCACATGAGCCGCGCCATCAAGGACATCAAGGACAACCTGCCCAAGGTCGACCTGATCATCGAGGTGCTGGACGCGCGCATTCCCTACAGCAGCGCCAATCCGGTGATCGAGCAGTTCCGCGGCAGCAAGCCTGCCGTGAAGGTGCTGAGCAAGAGCGATCTTGCCGATCCCGCGATCACGCAGCAGTGGCTCGCGCATTTCCAGAAGGCCAGCGACGTGAAGGCGCTGGCGGTGACCACCGAGCATCCGGAGCAGATCCGCGGCCTGCTCGGCGTGTGCAAGAACCTGATGGGGGGCAAGACCGACAAGCTCGGCAACATCACCGCGCTCATCACCGGCATTCCCAATGTCGGCAAGTCCACGCTCATCAACACGCTGGCCGGCAAGACCATCGCCAAGACCGGCAACGAGCCCGCGATCACGCAGGCGCAGCAGCGCATCGATCTGCACAACGGCCTCGTGCTGATCGATTCGCCGGGCATCCTCTGGCCCAAGATCCACAACGCCGC
>JAJNDL010000243.1 GCA_021156385.1 Moraxellaceae bacterium
TGCAACCTGACAGCGTGTGGCCATGCCACCGGGAGGGCAAACGCAGATTCGGATCTCGTTGCAGTTCCCGGCCTTGTTCGCGCTCACGTCCACGAAACGATCACGTTGTCAGGTGCAGAGAATGGAAGAAAATAACAATCGCAAGAAAGCCTACGTCCTCGATACCAACGTCCTTATCCACGATCCGAATTCCGTCCTCAATTTCGAAGAGCACCGCGTCATCATCCCGATGACGGTCCTTGAAGAGCTCGACAAGCTCAAGTCCGGTAAAGCCTCCGTTTCCGCCGAATGCCGCGCCGCCATCCGCCTCATCGACAACATCCTCGGTGAAGCCGAGCCGGAGCAGATCCGCCAGGGCGTCCCGATCTGGCGCGACCTCACCCGCACCCACCAGGGCACGCTCTCCGTGCTCATGGACACGCAGGACAACACCAGCGCGGAATACCTCTCCAACGAGCTCAACGACAACAAGATCATCAACCAGCTCGTGACACTGCAGGCAGCCAACATCAACACCAAGGTCGTGCTGGTCACGAAAGACATCAACATGCGCCTCAAGGCGCGTGCCTGCGGGCTCGCCGCCGAGGACTACCACAACGACCAGCTCGTCTCCGACATCAAGCAGCTGGCACGCGGCTATCACGAATTCGCAGGCTCTTTCTGGGACCGCGTGTCGAGCGTGGACACCCGCCAGGGCATGGGCGAGACGCTGCATTTCATCGGTCGCGAGAACTTCGACGACTCGCTCTTCCTCAACCAGTTCATCATCGACGAAGAGGGCTTCGTCGGCCGCGTGCGCGCCGTCGACAGCGAGAAGGTGGTGCTGGCCGACCTGCCGCGCGAGCAGCTCATGCACCAGCAGGCCTGGGGCCTGACGCCGCGCAACATCCACCAGGCGCTGGCGCTCAACCTGCTCATGGACCCGAACGTGCATCTCGTCTCGCTGACCGGCCCCGCCGGCTCGGGCAAGACGATCCTGGCGCTGGCCGCCGCCATCGAGATGACCATCGTCGAGCGCCGCTTCAACAAGATCATCGCCACGCGCTCGACGCCGCCGCTGGCGGAAGAGCACGGCTTCCTGCCCGGCACCGAGGAGGAGAAGATGGATCCGTGGCTGGGCGCCATCAGCGACAACATCGAGGCGCTGCACCTCAACGACGCCAGCCCCTCCGGCTCCATCGAGTACGTGAAGGAAAAAGCCAACATCCAGTTCAAGGCACTGAACTACATCCGCGGCCGCAGCTTCCAGCGCTCGCTGATCCTCATCGACGAGTGCCAGAACCTGACGCCGCACCAGATGAAGGCCATCATCACGCGCGCCGGCGACGGCTCCAAGGTGGTGTGCCTGGGCAACCTCGCGCAGATCGATACGCCGTACCTCTCGCCCACCAGCTCCGGCCTCACCTACATGAGCGAGCGCTTCAAGGGCTTCCAGCATGGCGGCCACCTGCAGTTGCACGGCGTGCCGCGTTCCATTCTGGCCGAGTACGCCGAGTCCAATCTCTGAGCCGGCGGCGCTTCGCGGCCATGCTTCACCGCCCGCTGCCGCAAGGAGCGGGCGGTGTCGTTTTCGGCCCGGTGTATTGAGGCGGCACGGGGCGCCCTGCTAGCGTCCCGGCTTCTTTCCGCCGACGTTCCGCCATGACTGACTTCAAGGACCATTTCTCCGCCCTGGCGCGCGACTACGCCAGCTACCGCCCGCGCTATCCCGCCCGCCTCTTCGCCGATCTGGCACAGGTGGCGCCCGGCTACGAGCGCGCCTGGGACTGCGCCACCGGCAACGGCCAAGCCGCCGCGGGACTGGCCGCGCACTTCCGCGAGGTCGTCGCCACCGATGCCAGCGCACAGCAGATCGCCGAGGCCCAAGGCCCGGCCAACATCCGCTTCGCCGTGGCGACGGCCGAGGCCAGCGGCCTGCCGGCGGCCTCCGTGGACCTGGTCCTGGTTGCCCAGGCGGCGCACTGGTTCGACCTGCCGGCCTTTTATGCCGAGGCGGCGCGGGTGCTGCGCCCGGGTGGCGTGCTGGCCTTGCTCACCTATAGCGGCGTGCGCATCAACACCGCCCTGGACCCGGTGCTGCGCGAGTTCCACCAGGTCACGATGGGCCCGTATTGGCCGCCGGAGCGCGCCCATGTCGAGAAGGACTACCGCGATCTGCCGTTTCCCTGGCCGGAGCTGGCCTTCCCGCCCCAGGAGATGACCGCGGACTGGACCCTCGACCAGCTCCTGGGCTACCTCGGCACCTGGTCTTCGACCCGGGCCTATCGCGAGCAGCGGGGCGCCGATCCGCTGCCGGCGCTGCGGGCCCGCCTGTTGCCGCTCTGGGGCGACCCGGCCCGGGCCCTGACGGTGCGCTGGCCCTTGCCGCTGCGCATCGGCCGCAGGCCGTGATCGGCAACACAGGATCGGCACCCTTTGTCTTGATCGCCCCCTCCTTTGCCATTACCCTTCGCGCTGTCAGTGCCAGGGCGCGCCCGGTCTACAGCGCAGCAACCTGACGCAGGTAGAGAGCCTCTCGAAACCATCACAAAAGGAACTACTGTGATGGTTTCCAGGGGCTCTTTCATTCTCACTGCTCTTTGACGGGTGACTGCCATGCGCCTTGCCGATTACTGCACCGAAGCCGAGTGGAAAAAGATCAAGGATGTTGCCGACACCAAGGAAACGCCTTTCCTGGTCGTCGACCTTGAGATCATCGAGAACAAGTACGAAGAACTCGCCCAGGTCTTCCCCATGGCCAAGGTGCACTACGCGCTCAAGGCCAATCCCGGCACGCCGGTGATCGAGCTGCTGCGCGACCTCGGCTCCAACTTCGACATCGCCTCCATCTTCGAGCTCAACAAGGTGCTCAACGCCGGCGTCGAAGCCGACCGCATCTCCTACGGCAATACCATCAAGAAGGCGGCGCACATCAAGTACGCCTACGAGAAGGGCATCCGCCTCTACGCCACCGACTCCAAGGCCGACCTGCAGAACATCGCCGACAACGCCCCGGGCTCGAAGGTGTTCGTGCGCATCCTCGTGGAAGGCGGCGAGACCGCCGAGTGGCCGCTGTCGCGCAAGTTCGGCTGCCACCCCGACATGGCGATCGACCTGCTGGTGATGGCCAAGCAGCTCGGCCTCGTGCCCTACGGCATCTCCTTCCACGTCGGCTCGCAGCAGAAGGACATCGCGGTGTGGGACGCCGCGCTCTCCAAAGTGAAGTACATGTTCGACTGGATGAAGCTCGAGGAAGACATCGAGCTGAAGATGATCAACATGGGCGGCGGCTTCCCGGCGAACTACATCTCCGAAGTGAACCCCATCCAGACCTACGCGGAAGAAATCCTGCGCTACCTGCACGACGACTACGGCGACGACCTGCCCGAGATCATCCTCGAGCCGGGCCGCTCGCTGGTGGGCGAGTCGGGCGTGCTGGTGTCGGAAGTCGTGCTGATCTCGCGCAAGTCGCGCACCGACCTCAAGCGCTGGGTCTATCTCGATGTCGGCCTCTTCCAGGGCCTCATGGAAACCATGGGGGAGTCCATCAAGTACCCGCTCTACATGGAGAAGATGGAAGGCAATCCGCAGATGGGCTCCGTCGTGCTTGCCGGCCCGACCTGCGACTCCACCGACATCATGTACGAGAACGTCAGCTACCAGCTGCCGCTCAACCTTGCCGTCGGCGACCGCATCTACTGGCTGACCACGGG
>JAJNDL010000244.1 GCA_021156385.1 Moraxellaceae bacterium
GAAGGCACGCTCGAATCCTGGCTCGGCCAGGAGGATTTCGACCTGCCCGCCCTTGCCGCCCTGCTCAAGACGCAGCGCCTGCGCTGGGAACTCGCCACCGAGCTGCAGGCGCCGCCGCCCGCGTTGGCGAATCGTTACCGGAGCGTGGAAACGAGGCTCGGCCAGCTCGAGCAGATGCTGGTGCAGTGGCAGCAGGACCAGCCGATCGTCGCGGCCACCCTCGCCCGCCTGCCGCAGGCCGAGGGAGTCGAGCGCGAGCAGGCCCTCGCGGCCCTGCAGCAGACGCTGCAGGTCTACCGCGGGTTCGACCTGCCCCTGCCCGAACTTCTGCGCCAGATGCCGGCCGCGCAACCGGAAGCCGCAGCCGCGCGAAAGCCGGCCAGTGCCGCCGAAACGGCGGCACAGCAGCAGGAGCTCAAGACGAAGCTCGACAGCCTCGCCGCCAGCATCAAGGCCGGCCACAGCCGCGACGCCGGCAAGCTGCTGCGCCGCGCCCAGGATTTCGCCCGCGACCACCACCTCCATGATCCTCGCCTCGGCGAACTGGCCGAACAGCTGCGCGAACTGAAGAGCTGGGCGGGCTTTGCCGTGCAGCCGAAGAAGGAAGAGCTGATCCGGCGCATGGAGGCGCTCATCGAGCACGCCATGGACCCGGACGACAAGGCCGACGCCATCCATGCCCTGCAGGAGGAATGGAAGGCCCTGGGCGTTGCCGATACCACGGTCGAGCAGCCGATGTGGGAGCGCTTCAAGGCCGCGTCCGACACCGCCTTCGAGCCCTGCCGCCTGCACTTCGCGCAGCAGCGCGAGCTGCGCACGCAGAACCACGAGAAGCGCGTTGCGCTCTGCCAGCAGCTCGAGGACTACCTGGCGGCACTGCCGGCGGACGACGCCAGCATCGACTGGAAGCAGCACGAGGCCATCCTGCGCACCGCACGCAAGGAATGGCAGCAGCACCATCCCGGCGACCGCCAGCGCACCCGCCCCCTGCAGGAGCGCTTCAATCGCGTGCTGGATGCCCTCGAGGCGCGCCTCACCGCGCTCCAGGAGCGTCATGCCGCGGACAAGCGCCGGCTCATCGCCCGCGTGCGGGAGCTCGTGGAAGCCAGCGACCTGCGCGCCGCCTGCGACGAAGCCAAGCGCCTGCAGCAGGAATGGAAAGGCATCGGCCAGGCGCATCCGAAGGCCGACCACAAGCTCTGGCTGGAATTCCGCACCGCCTGCGACGCCCTCTTCGGCAAGCGCGAAGAGGCCTTCAAGGCGCGCCAGGCCGAGCGCGATGCCGGCACGCAGAAGGCGGAGGAGCTGATTGCCGCCTATGAAAGGCTCGCCACCGACGATGCCGCGAAGCTCGGCACCGAGGCGGCGCATATCGAGGACGCCTTCCGCGAACTTGCCCTGCCGCGCGAGAAATCGCGCGCGCTGCAGCAGCGCTTCGGCGAGGCCCGCCGCCGCTTCGAGCAGGCGCGGCGCCAGCAGGCCGAATCGCGGCGCGCCGAAAAGCGCGAGAGCGTCATCCGCGAATGGGAAGGCCGGGCAGCGGAAACGGCATCGGATGAAAAGGCCGGGCAACTACTGCTGGACCTCGAGATCCTGCTCGAGCTGCCTTCGCCGCCGCCGCTGCAGGATGCGCGGCGCGAACGCCAGATGCAGCGCCTGCAGATGAAGGGCTTGCGTCGCAGCGATGACGAGACCCGCCAGCTGCTGGGCGAGCTGCTGAAGACGCCGGCACGCAGCGAGCATCTCCCCGAAATGTCGGCGCGCCTGCGCCAGGTGCTCCAGAAGACCGGAGACTGAAGCCTCAGCCCCGCTGCTGCTTCAGCGTCTTCGCGATCAGCGGCCAGGCGTTCTCCAGCAGCACCGGCTGCGCCTGGGCAGTGGGATGGATGGCGTCGTTCTGCAACATAACCAGCTGGCCGCTCTTGTCGGCGAGGAAGAACGGCAGCAGCGGCACCTTCTCTTCGCGGCTCACCGTCACGAACACCTGCTCGAAGGCGTCGGTGTAGGCGCGTCCGTAGTTGGGCGGGATCTTCATGGCGAAGAGCAGCACGCGCGCCTTCGCGGCACGCGCGTCGGCGATCATCTTCTTCAGGTTGGCGGTGATGGCCTTCGGAGGCTGGCCGCGGAGGCCGTCGTTGCCGCCGAGCTCGAGGATGACGATGTCGGGCCGGTGCTTCGCGAGCAGCGGCGGCAGGCGGCGCACGCCACCCGCCGCGGTCTCGCCGCTGAGGCTGCCGTTGACGACCCGGTGCCGGCCGGGCGCCACTTTGTCCAGCCTTTGTTGAAGTCGCGCCACCCAGCCTTCGTTGGATTCGAGGCCGTAGGCCGCACTGATACTGTCGCCGAAGACGAGGATTGTGGCAGCCTGTGCCCCACGCGCCGGCAGAATTGCCAGGAACAGAAGGGCGAGCAGCAGGCTCGCGATTGCAGGAATGCTTTGCTTATATGACACCCATGCTCCCCGATACGCTGATTGCGGCAGAAGCCGTTTCGAAATCCGTTGCCACCGGCAACGCGTCGCTGACGATTCTCCATGACGTCAGCCTGGCCATCAAACGCGGTGAAAGCATAGCTGTCACCGGAGCCTCCGGCTCGGGCAAGACCACCCTGCTCGGCCTTCTCGCCGGACTCGACACGCCCACCAGCGGCAGCATCCGCCTGTTCGGCGAGAGGCTGGAGGCGCTGGACGAGGACGGCCGCGCCGCGCTGCGCAAGCAGCATGTCGGCTTCGTCTTCCAGTCCTTCCTGCTCATGCCGACCTTCACGGCGCTGGAGAACGTCATGCTGGCGCTCTCGGTGAACGGCCGCGGCAACGTCGCCACGGCGTGCGAGTGGCTGGCCCGTGTCGGGCTCGGCGAGCGCATGCAGCATACGCCGCGCCAGCTTTCCGGCGGCGAGCAGCAGCGCGTGGCGCTGGCGCGCGCCTTCGCCGGCCGCCCCGACCTGCTCTTCGCCGACGAGCCCACTGGCAACCTCGACAGCCGCACCGGCATGCAGATCATCGACCTGCTCTTCGCCCTCAATGCCGATGCCGGCACCACGCTGGTCCTGGTCACGCATGATGAATCGCTGGCCGCGCGCTGCCAGCGCCAGCTGCGCCTCGAGAACGGCCGCCTCGCAGGAGCCGCCTGATGGCTTTCTGGAAGGACTCCTGGCAGTGGTTCCGGCGCGACCTGCGCCACGGCGAGATCACGCTGCTGCTCGTCGCCCTCGTGCTCGCGGTGGCGGCGACGACCAGCCTGCGCTTCTTCAGCAGCGGCGTGGAGAAGCGCCTGCAGCAGGAGGCGGCGCGCCTGCTCGCCGCGGACCTGGTGATCCGCAGCTCGCGACCGATTCCGGAGGAGTTCAGGACTGAAGCAAGGCAGAACCGGCTCGAGACCGTCGATGCGCTCGAGTTCTCCAGCGTGCTGCTCAAGGACGACGAGTTCCAGCTTGCCGCCGTGCGTGCCGTCGGCAACGGCTATCCCCTGCGCGGCGAGCTGCGCCTCGAGGGGCCGCAAGGTGAATACCGCACCCGTGCAACGCCGCCGGCCGGGAGCATCTGGCTGGAGTCGCGCCTGGTTGCACTCCTGAAACTGAAGATCGGCGACACGGTGCAGCTCGGCGACATCCGCCTGCGCGTCGGCGCCGTGCTCGCCTACGAGCCGGGCCAGGGCGGCTTCGGCGGCCTCTCGCCGCGCGCGCTGATGAA
>JAJNDL010000245.1 GCA_021156385.1 Moraxellaceae bacterium
CGGCACCAACCTCTTCGACGCCGATGCGCGCGAGGCCAGCAACGGCCCGGCGCCGCCGCAGACCAACGCGCGCATTCCCGGCGACCTGCCGCAGGCCGGCCGCAGCCTGCTGCTGGAGATGAGGCTCGCGTACTAGCGCAACGATGCGACGGCAGACGCACTCCAGCCCGGCCCGTGCCGGGCTTTTTTCTGCGCTGTAGCGGCAGGTGCAATGTCTGTCGTGGGGTGGCTCCGGCTCAGCGTGCGCGGCGCCGCGTCAGCGTCACCAGCGCGATGCCGCCGAGGATGGCGGTGCCGGCAAGCAGCAGCCGCCCGGTCATCCTCTCGCCGAGCAGCAGCACGCCGCCCAGTGCGGCCAAGGCCGGCACGCCGAGCTGCACGGTGGCGGCAGTGGTGGCGCGCAATGCAGGCAGCGCGCGATACCAGAGCGCGTAACCAAGGCCCGAGGTCAGCGCGCCGGAGGCGACGGCGTAGACGGTGCCGGCCGCATCGATGCTGCGCCATGGTGTCGCCGCCAGCGCCAGCAGCGCGGCCAGCGGCAGCGTGCGCAGGAAGTTGCCCGCGGTGACGAGGGTGGCGTCGCCGGCGCCGCGGCCCCGCAGCGAGTAGATGCCCCAGGCGGTGCCGGCCCCCAGCATGAGCAGGGCTGCGGCCGGTGGCGGCGCGGCGAGGCCCGGCAGCAGCAAGGTGACAAGCCCGGCGCTGGCGAGCGCGATCCCGCACCACTGCAGCAGCGTCAGGCGTTCGCCGCGCCACAGGCCGTAGCCCGTCATGGCGGCCTGCACGGCCGCGAAGAGCAGCAGTGCGCCGGTGGCGGCGGTGAGGTCGAGATAGGCGAAGCTGAAGCCGGCGGCATAGGCGAAGAGCGCGAAGGCCGACGGCCAGCTGCCGGCGTCGCGTGCTGCCGCCACCGGCTGCCGCACCAGCAGCCCCAGCATCAGCGCGCCGGCGGTAAGGCGCAGCGCAGTGAAACTCGCGGCGTCGATAGCCGTGGTCGCCAGCGCGAGGCGGCAGAGCAGCGAGTTGCCGGCAAAGGCGAGCAGCGCCAGCAGGGTGAGCAGGATCAGGGCAGAGCGGGACATCCGGGTCTCCGGGGCAGGGCTGGGGTGATTCTCGCGCGCCGCCGCAGGTTGCGCCACGCGGCTGCCCGGCCGACAGGTTTTCTCCTGCCGGCGCGACAGATACATGCCACGGGTTTCGCGCCCGCAGGCAGGCTGCTACAGTCGCCGCACAACCGCCGCCACCCCGGTTTCCGCAACGGAAGCAGCGCCCGCGCCGCAAGGCCGGCGACCATGGGTGGCAGACAATAATCAACGGCGCCGCGGCGCCCGCTCTGATCCACCGGTTCCCGTCATGCCCACCATGCTCAATCCCTATCGCTTCATCGAATTCAATTCCCGCGCCAATCCGACCCGCATCGCGCTGGTCGACGAAGCCAGCGAGTTCAACTACCGCCAGCTCTGGGCCCTCGTGAAGAAGGCCGCCGCCAAGCTGCGCGCCGCCGGCGTGCGCCCGGGCGACCTCGTCGTCACCAGCCTGCCGGCCGGCCTCGACTGGATCATCACCAACGCGCTCTTCCACGAGGCCTGCCTGACCTGCTCCAACCACGGCTATGCCCCGGTCGATCCGGCGCTCGGCGTGAAGTGGTATGTCTCCAACCGGCCCGCGGAACTTCCGCGCGAGCAGCTCATCCTGCTCGGACCCGACTGGTTCACCAACATCGGCGACGACGCGCTCGAAGCGGCCTGCCACGACTACGACGGCAGCGACGCGCTCTGCCGCCTGGTGCTCACCAGCGGCACCACCGGCCAGGCCAAGGGCGTGCCGCTTACCGTGGGCCAGCTCGAGGGCCGCCTGCGCACCATCCCGGCCTACTGGTCGGGCGGTCGCGGCGAATTCAACATCATGGGCCTGCTCACCATCGGCGGCTTCATGACGGCGCTGTATGCGGCCATGTCCGGCAGCACCTATTACGCGCCCGGCACCTCCGGCAACCTGCAGATGCTGCGCAAATACGGCATCCGCAGCCTGATCGGCTCGCCGGTGCAGCTCCAGCGCCTGATCGAGAACATGCACAAGGCCGGCGTGGCGCTGCCGTCGGTGCGCGAGATCCGCTCTGCCGGCGGCGTGCTGCCGCCGGCACTGGTCGCCTCGCTGCGCCAGCACTTCCGCGCCGACATCTTCAACACCTACGGCTCCACCGAAGCCGGCGGCGTCGCCTTCTGCGCCGTCAACCCGAAATACGAATCCTCCATCGCCGGCATCCTGCTCGACGGCGTGCAGGTCGAGATCGTGGACGACGAGGGCGCGCCACTGCCCGCCAACACCGAGGGCACCCTGCGCGTGCGCACCGTGAACATGGCGCGGGGTTACTACCGCAATGCGGAAGCCAGCGCCGAGTTCTTCCGCGACGGCTGGTTCTATCCCGGCGACCGCGGCCTGCTGCAGCCGAACGGCCTGCTGCGCCTCGCCGGCCGCAACAGCGAGGTCATCAACCGCGGCGGCGTGAAGATCGATCCCGCCGCGGTGGACCAGGTTCTTGTGGAGTGGCCCGGCGTGCGCGACGCGGCCGCCTTCGGTGTCGAGGACGCCACCGGCACGCTGCAGCCCGCCGTCGCGCTCGTGACCGATGCCGGCTTCGAGCTGGAAGGATTGCGCGCGGCCCTGGTGAAGAAATTCACGCCGGCCTCCGCGCCGCGCCTCTATTTCTTCGCTGACAGCATTCCGCGCAACGAAATGGGCAAGGTGATGCGCCAGCAGCTGCGCGAGCAGTTCGCGGCCGAGGCACTAAAGCACTGATGCCGTGATTCCGGGCAGGATGGCATGCAGCGCATGCCCATCCTGCAGGGTGCGCAGAATCGGAAAGCCTGCCAGTGGTGACACCGGCAGGCTTTTTTTCGTGCGCAGTACGCCGGCTTGAGGGAAATGCGCGGGAAAACCGATGCGCGTCATCAGTGCGCGCCGATGCTTTTTGCAGATGACGCTGCAGAAAAAAATTTCCGTGTCTTGGCGCAAGCATTTACCGAGCACGCGTGCTCCGCCTGCACAAATTCAACAGTCGAAATGCTGACTTCTTAAGAAGATGGCGGCGGACCCGAGCCGGCGTGTCCATCGCATTCGCATCATTCCTTCGCCGGCAGGACAAAAGGAATTTGTCCGTCACACGCGGCTCGGGAGGGGCGCGCGCATCAAGCTGTGAATGTCGGCACTAACCGAAGCACCCGGCGGCGGCATCGCCACCGGGCGGCGCCCGCATCCGCGGGCGTGGCTGTCTGGTGATCGGCTCCAACCCGCTGTCGGGCTCCGCATCACTCCACATGGATAGTCAGAGAGGTGTGAACATGAACATTCGTAGTCTTGGTCTTGTCACGACGGCGATGCTCGCACTCGCGGCCGCCGCCACATCCTACGGCAACGACGGTTACGCCAATGGCGGCGGCCCGAACGGCTACGCCAATGGCAGCCCGAACGGCTATGCCAACTACGGCGGCAACTACGGCGGCGGCAGTGGCTACGGCGGCGGCCATGAAAACGGCGACGGCCACGGGCACGACGAGGAATACGGTCCCGCCTACGGCAACGGTTCCCACAAGCTCAACCTGAGCGGCGGACGCACCGGCCTCTTCGCCGTGCTGCTCGGCGGCAGCGAGGTGAGCCTGCAGGGCAAGGCCAATGCCGGCGATCGCACGGTCCCATCGTCGTCACCCTGAGCGCACCGCACCACGGCGCGCCCGGCCACGCCAGCGGCTGCGTGCACAACGTCGACAAGGAGTTGCTGCGCGCGATCCTGGAGCGGCCGTCGGCGTTCTACGTCAACGTGCACACCGGCACCTACCCCGACGGGGCAGTGCGCGGGCAACTGTTCTGATCCCGTGGTGAGCTGAAGGCTGGCGGAAGTCGCAGCGCGGCTTCCGCCAGCCGCGTCCGGCCCGGAACACGGTTCCGGTTTGCGTGCCTCACGCGCAACGGAAGCCTGCGGGAGCGTGGCAGCGGGCTTCCGGTTTTTGCGCCGGCATGGCTGGAGAAACGCAGCGTGTCATTTCTTCGCGGCCGGGTCAGGGTTGTCGGCCGGATTCACATAGGTGATGTCGAACGGCCCCTCGCCGTGCAGCTGCACCACGGCCCCGGTCTTGCTGATGGCGTAGTGGTGGGTCTGCGTCTCGATCGCGTGGAAGCCGCCCTGCTTCAGCACGTGCGCGCGCTTCGCGTCGACCTTGTCCCCCATGCCGAGGTGGAGCGTGCCGGAGATCACCGTCACGTTCTCCACCTTGCTGTGCCAGTGCGGCGGAATCGTGTAGTTGGCCGGCATCTTCAGGCGGATCACGAAGGGCCCGGGCTGGAAGGGGTCCCCGGCGAGCGTGGCGACCTTCACGCCCTTGGGCAGCGAGGGCGGGCCGTCTTTCCACTCCAGGTGCTCGGGGTTGTGGTTGGTCATCGGATCGCGGATGGTGCCTTCCACCTGGTTGGCCTTGTCCTTCCAGCTCTTCTCGGCAAGGACGGGGGAGGCAAGCAGCAGCGCGAGCAGCCCGGTGAGGGCGAGGGGGCGTGAAGTCATGGCGCTCTCCGTGCAGTGGGAAACGCTTTCAGCCTAGCAGCGGCCATCCCGGCCGCCAGCGCCGGTGACGGCGGGCAGTGGCCGGGCCGGGTCTGCGCGACGGTGGGCTGCCGCCGCACTCCCTGCCAGAATGGCGCGTTCCCGCCGGTCCTGCAGGATGCCCATGGCCCGACTCCACGCCCTTGGCGATGCCGCCGCCCTCGTTGCGCTGGGCGATACCATCGACCCCGCCACCAATGCCCGCGTGCACGCGCTCGCGGCGCGCCTGCACGCGCAGCACTTCCCGTGGCTGCACGCCGTCGTGCCGGCCTATGCCAGCCTCACGCTGCATTACGATCCGCTGCACGCGAGCTGGGACCGCGAGCAGCCGCTCTGGCCGCAGCTCGAGGCGCAGCTCGCGCCGCTGTGGCAGGACCTGCCGGCAACCTTCGCCACGGGACGGCGCATCGAGATCCCGGTGTGGTACGGCGGCGCGGCGGGGCCCGATCTCGAACGCGTCGCCGCGCAGGCGGGCCTCGCGCCGGACGACGTCGTCGCGCGTCACGCCGCGCCGGACTACCGCGTGTACTTCCTCGGCTTCATGCCGGGCTTTCCCTATCTCGGCGGCCTCGATGCCGCGCTGGCGACACCGCGCCTCGCGACGCCGCGCGCGCAGGTGCCGGCCGGCAGCGTCGCCATCGGCGGCGCGCAGACCGGCATCTATCCGCAGGTCGCGCCGGGCGGCTGGAACCTGATCGGGCGCACGCCGCTGCGCCTCTTCGATCCCGTGCGCGCCACGCCCTGCCTGCTCGCTCCCGGCGACACGCTGGTGTTTCGCGTCATCGATGCCGCGACGTTCCGCGCCCTGGAGGCAACCTCATGCTGAGCGTGCTGGCAGGTGGCCTGCTCACGACGGTGCAGGACCAGGGGCGCAGTGCGTGGCAGTGCGCGGGCGTCAGCGCCGGCGGCGCCATGGACCGCGCGGCGGCGCGCTGGGCCAACCGCATCGTCGGCAATGCCGATACGGCCGCGGTGCTGGAGATCACGCTGCGCGGCCCGACGCTGCAGTTCACGGGCGGGTGCTGGCTCGCGCTCGCCGGCAGCGAACTCGACGCACACCTCGACGCGCAGCCGCTGCCGGTGGGCAGCCTCGCCTGGGCGCCGGCCGGCAGCAGGCTGACGCTCGGCGCGGTGCGCGGCGGCTGCCGCAGCTATCTCGCGCTTGCCGGCGGCCTGGACGTGCCTGTCGTGCTGGGCAGCCGCAGCACCGCGCTGCGCGCCGGCTTCGGCGGCTGGGGCGGGCGGCCGCTGCAGAAAGGCGACGCGCTGCCGGTCGGCGTGCCGTCGCTGCCCGCGCCACGCGTTGCGGCACGCGCGCAGGTTTCTTCATGGCGCGTCGATCCGGCGATCCGCTGGGCGCGCAGCTTCGCCGCGCTGCGCCTGGTCGCGAGCGACGAATTGCCGCCGGACTGCCTCGCGGCGCTGCAGGCACGGGAGTTCACGGTGTCGCCGCAATCCGACCGCATGGGCCTGCGCCTCGCGGGCGCGGCGCTCGCGCCGCCGGCGCAGGACCTGCGCCTCTCCGCGGGCCTCGCCTTCGGCAGCGTGCAGCTGCCGCCGGATGGCCGTCCCATCATCCTCGGTGCCGACCGCCAGCCCACCGGCGGTTATGCGCTGCTCGGCACCGTGGCCACGGTCGACCACGGCAAGCTTGCGCAGCTCTGTCCCGGCGCGCGCGTCGCGTTCGCGCGGCTGACGCTGGAGGAGGCGCGGGCCGCGCTGTATCGTGAGCAGGCACAGGAGGCGCGCGCGCAGCTCATGCTCGCGCACCAGCACCGCCAGCTTTTTTGAATCCGACCGTTCCTTATCCTGCGTGCGTGGCGGCAGGGGCGGGAAAAGCGCAGCACTGCTGCGCCCGTCCGGGCGCCTCGCCGGCAGGCGAAGGGCTGGGCCGGGTCGGGCCGGGAATGACCATGACGAATCTCTGCATCGATCTCAACGCCGACCTCGGCGAATCCTTCGGCGC
>JAJNDL010000246.1 GCA_021156385.1 Moraxellaceae bacterium
TGGCGCAGCGTGGCGCGCACCACGGCCTACCGCCTCTGGCAGGGCGGCGTCGAGGTGACGAGCCCGCCCGTCGAGATCGCGCCGCGCCCGGCCCGCTACTGGCTGCTGCGCCTCGACCCGCGCGCCGGCGTGCTTGGCGCCGACACGCCGGTGCTGCACCTCGCCTGGACCCCGCAGCAGCTGGTCTTCGTGGCCGGCGGCAAGCCGCCTTTCACGCTTGCCTGGGGCCGGCGCGACGCCACGCCGGCACAGCTGCCGCTGGCCAGCCTGATGCCGGGCTACCGGCCCGGCATGGAACGGACGCTGCCGGAGGCGGTGCCGGGAAAAGTGGCGGAACTCGGGGGCCAGGACGCGCCGCAGCCCGGCCAGGAGGACCAGCCTCCCGCCGACTGGAAGCGCTGGCTGCTGTGGGGCGTGCTACTGGGGGGCGTCGCGCTGCTTGCCTGCATGGCGCGCGGCCTGCTGAAGCAGTTGCCCGCGCGGGACTGACGCGGCGCAGCAATGCCCCCATCGTTGCGCTGCCGTTGCGGCGGCGCGCATCAACATCGTGAATCCGGACGGATTTGCGTTGCAGGAAGCGCGGTTTTCGTTGCCCTCGTGCAGGAATTGCAGCACATGCCGGTGTAGAGGCTCCCAGCCGTCCTGCGCCTCTATATAATCGCGCCTTTCTCCCTATTGCCCGAGTCTCCCGCCCCATGAGCATGGAACCCACCTTCAATCCCGCCGACCTCGAACGCCAGTGGTACGAGACCTGGGAAAAAGCCGGCTATTTCAGGCCCTCGGGCAAGGGCGACCCCTACTGCATCATGATTCCGCCGCCCAATGTCACGGGCTCGCTGCACATGGGTCACGGCTTCAACAACACCATCATGGACACCCTGATCCGCTACCGGCGCATGCAGGGCCGCAACACGCTCTGGCAGCCGGGCACCGACCATGCCGGCATCGCCACGCAGATGGTGGTGGAGCGGCAGCTCGCCGCGCAGGGCCAGACCCGCCACGACCTCGGCCGCGAGAAATTCCTGGACAAGGTGTGGGAGTGGAAGGAGCAGTCCGGCGGCACCATCACCCGCCAGATCCGCCGCCTCGGCTCCAGCGTCGACTGGTCGCGCGAACGCTTCACCATGGACGAAGGCCTCTCCAACGCCGTGCAGGAAGCCTTCGTGCGCCTTTACGACGACGGCCTCATCTACCGCGGCAAGCGCCTGGTGAACTGGGACCCGAAGCTGCACACCGCAATCTCCGACCTCGAAGTGCTGTCCGAGGAAGAAAAGGGATCGATGTGGCACTTCCGCTATTTCTTCGAAGACGCCTCGCTGCGCACGCAGGACGGCAAGGACCACATCGTGGTGGCCACGACGCGCCCGGAAACGCTGCTCGGCGATACCGCCGTCGCCGTGAACCCGCTCGACGAGCGCTACCGGCACCTCATCGGCAAGCAGGTGCGCCTGCCCTGCACCGGCCGCCTCATCCCCATCATCGCCGACACCTATGTCGACCAGGAGTTCGGCACCGGCTGCGTGAAGATCACGCCGGCCCATGACTTCAACGACTTCGAGGTCGGCAAGCGCCACAACCTCGTGATGGTCAACATCTTCAACAAGGACGCCCGCCTGTTCCGCGCCGACGAGCCCAAGCACGCCTACGAGGTCATCTATCTGCCCAAGGCCACCGAGGGCACGCTGGCGCTGCAGGAGCTCGACGTCATGGCGCCCTATCAGGGCAAATCGCCGGCGGAGCTGGTCAACCTCTTCATTCCGCAGCCGCTGCAGGGCCTCGACCGTTTCGCCGCGCGCAAGCTCATCGTCGCGCAGGCGGAGACCGAGGGCTGGCTGGAAAAGATCGAGCCGCACACGCTGAAGGTGCCGCGTGGCGACCGCTCCGGCGTCGTCATCGAACCCTGGCTCACGGATCAGTGGTACGTGAAGACGGCGCAGCTCGCACAGCCCGCCATCCGCGCCGTCGAGGACGGCCGCATCAAGTTCGTGCCCGAGCAGTACCAGAACATGTATTTCGCCTGGATGCGCGACATCCAGGACTGGTGCATCTCGCGCCAGCTCTGGTGGGGCCACCGCATCCCCGCCTGGTACGACGACAACGGCAACATCTACGTCGGCCGCAGCGACGCCGACGTACGCACCCGCTACAAGCTGAACCCGCTCACCAAGCTGCACCGCGACGAGGACGTGCTCGACACCTGGTTCTCCTCCGCGCTGTGGACCTTCTCCACGCTGGGCTGGCCGGAGCAGACGCCGGAGCTGAAGACCTTCCACCCGACCGACGTGCTGGTGACGGGCTTCGACATCATCTTCTTCTGGGTGGCGCGCATGATCATGATGACCATGCACTTCGTGCGCGACGAGACCGGCAAGCCGGAAGTCCCCTTCAAGACCGTGTACGTGCACGGCCTCGTGCGCGATTCCGAAGGCCAGAAGATGTCCAAGTCCAAGGGCAACGTACTGGACCCGCTGGACATCATCGACGGCATCGACCTCGAGGCGCTGGTCGGCAAGCGCACCATCGGCCTCATGAAGCCGCAGGACGCGCCCAAGATCGAGAAGGCCACGCGCAAGGAATTCCCGGAGGGCATCAAGTCTTTCGGCACGGATGCGCTGCGCTTCACCTTCGCCGCGCTCGCCACCACCGGCCGCGACATCAAGTTCGACATGAACCGCGTCGAGGGCTACCGCAACTTCTGCAACAAGCTGTGGAACGCCAGCCGCTACGTGGTTACCAACTGCGAGGGGCATGACGTCGGCCTCAACGGCAGCGCCGTCGAACTCTCCGTGGTGGACCGCTGGATCATCTCGCGCCTGCAGGAAACCGAGCAGCAGGTCATCCAGGCCCTGGAGGACTTCCGCTTCGACCTCGCCGCCCAGGCCCTCTACGAGTTCATCTGGAACGAGTACTGCGACTGGTACCTGGAACTGACCAAGCCCGTGCTCTCCGACACCGGCGGCGCCAGCCCCGCCGCCAAGGCCGGCACCCGCCGCACCCTGGTGCGCGTGCTGGAGGCCGTGCTGCGCCTGAGCCACCCCATCATGCCCTTCATCACCGAGTCCATCTGGCAGCGCGTGAAGGCCCTGGCCGGCAAGCCCGACGCCCCGAGCATCATGATGGAGAAGTTCCCGACCCCGGACCGCAGCCGCCTCGACCCCGGTGCCGAAGCCGACGTGCAGTGGCTGAAAGACGTGATCATGGGCCTGCGCAACATCCGCGGTGAGCTTGGCGTCGCCCCGGGCAAGCCCATCAGCGTGCTGCTGCAGCGGGGGCAGGATTCGGACCACGAGCGGATCGGCCGCTTCGAGGCCTTCCTGCGCGCCCTGGCCCGCATCGACACCCTGGCCTGGCTGGGGGCAGGCGACGAGCCGCCACTGGCCGCCGCCGCACTAGTCGGGGAGCTGACTATTCTTGTACCTTTGAAGGGTCTGGTGGATGTCCAGGCGGAGGTGACCCGCCTTGGCAAGGAAATCGACCGGCTCCAACAGGATGTGGAGCGACTTCAGGCCAAGCTCGGCAACGAATCCTTCGTTGCCCGCGCGCCGGCTGACGTGGTGGCCAGGGAAAAACAGAAGCTGGAAGAGAACCTGCAGGCCATGCAGCAGCTCAGCGAACAAATGCAGCGCATCCAGGCGCTCTAGGAGCCTGTTCATGGCCTTTTCGCGGCGGCGCTGTCACTCCGGA
>JAJNDL010000247.1 GCA_021156385.1 Moraxellaceae bacterium
TCGGCGACCAGCAGCGGATTGCCGCGCATCAGCGTGATGCCGGCCGTGTGCATGGCGACGTCCGAGCCATCGCTCATGGCGATGCCGACATCGGCGGCCGCGAGCGCCGGCGCATCGTTGATACCGTCGCCCACCATGGCGACAGGCCCGCACGCCTTCAGGCGGGCAACCTCCTCCGCCTTTTGCGCGGGCAGCACGCCCGCGATCATGCGGTCGACCTCGACCGCCTTCGCCACCGCCAGCGCGCTGCCGCGGCTGTCGCCGGTGATCATCACCGTCTCGATGCCGAGCGCCTGCAGGCGGCGCACGGCCTGCACCGCCTCCGGCCGCAGCTGGTCGCGGAAGGCGAGGAAGCCGAGCAGCGTCGCGTCGTCGGTACGGGCCAGCCAGGAGACCGTGGCGCCCTCGCCCTCCAGTGCATCGGCCTGTGCCTGCCAGGCGCCGGTGGCGATGCCGGCCTCCTGCATGAGCGTGCGGTTGCCGAACAGAAAGTGCGCGCCTCCCACCTCCCCGGCCACGCCGCGCCCCGGCAGCGCACGGCTTGCGCGCGCCGCTTGCATCGCGATCCGCTCGCGCCCGGCCCGTGCCTGCACGGCGCGGGCGAGCGGATGGTCGCTGCCGGCCTGCAGGCTGGCGGCCAGCGCGAGCACGGCATCCGGGGCATCGTCGGCGCTCGCGATCGCCACGACCTCGGGCCGGCCCTGCGTAAGCGTGCCGGTCTTGTCGAACGCGACGACACGCAGCCCGTGCGTCAGTTCCAGCGCTTCTGCGTCCTTGATCAGGATGCCGTGCCGCGCCGCCACGCCACTGCCGGCCATGATGGCGGCCGGCGTCGCCAGCCCGAGCGCGCAAGGACAGGCAATCACGAGCACCGCCACGGCATTGATGAGCGCGGTCTCGAGCGTGGCCCCCGCGAGCAGCCAGCCCGCCAGCGTGAGCAGGGCGATGCCCAGCACCACCGGCACGAAGACGGCGCTCACGCGATCCACCTGGCGCTGGATCGGCGCCTTGGCTGCCTGGGCGTCCTCGACGAGGCGGATGATGCGGGCCAGCATCGTTTCGCTGCCGACGGCGCTCACTGCGATGTGCAGCAGCCCGTCCGTGCTGATGGCGCCACCCACGACACGGTCCCCGCGCTCCTTCTCGACCGGGCGGCTCTCTCCCGTCAGCAAGGCCTCGTCAACCAGGCTCCGGCCTTCCACGATCACGCCATCGACGGGGAGTCGCTCGCCGGGCCGCACGGCGACGACATCGCCGACGCGGAGATCCGCGAGCGCGATTTCCACCTCCTCGCCGCCGGCGCGGCACACGCGTGCCGTTTCGGGCCGCAGCGCCTGCAGCGCGCGGATGGCCGCCGTGGTCTGCCGGCGCGCCCGCGCCTCCAGCCATTTGCCGAGCAGCACCAGCGTGATGACGACGGCCGACGCCTCGAAGTAGAGATGCGCGTGGCTGCCGTGCCCGGCCAGCACCTGGTAGACGGACAGGCCGTAGGCCGCGCTCGTGCCGAGGACGATGAGCAGGTCCATGTTGCCGCTGCCGGCCTTCAGCGCCCTCCAGCCGGCGCGATAGAAGCGTGCGCCGAGTACGAACTGCACCGGCGTCGCGAGCAGCCACTGCAGGGTTGCCGGCACCATCCAGTCGACCCCGGACGGCGCGACCAGCATGGGCAGCACCAGCGGCAGCGTCAGCAGCACCGCGGCGAGCAGGCGGAACGTTTCGCCGGATACGGAAGGCCGCGGTGCCGTCTCGCCGGGGGCCGCGGACAGCGGACGGAGCCGGTAGCCCGCATCTGCCACGGCCTGCCGGAGCGTGGCCTCGGCAATGGCGGTGGTGGCGGTGATCCGGGCGGATTCGGTGGCCAGGTTGACGGTGGCCTGCGTCACGCCCGGAATCCGTTGCAGCGCCTTCTCCACGTGCAGCACGCAGGAGGCGCAGGTCATGCCGTCGATGCCGACGGCATGGGTGTGGACGGGATCGGGAATCTTGGCAGTCATGAGGGTTCTCCTTGCACGCCGGAGGAGGCTCTCCGGCGCTCATGACGCAAGGCTCGGGCTTCCCACGAGGGCAAGGTCAAGCCGTTCGTGAAAGATCCGGCGCCGCTGCGACTGGCGCGGCGGGATAGCCGAGCGCGCCGAGGGCCGCGCAGACGGCATCGGCGCTTGCGCCGGTGTCTACCGTCACGCGGCCGGCCACACGGTCGACGTTGACGCGTGCCTCCGCATCCAGTGCCTTCACGGCGTTGATGATGCGCGCGACACAGCTGCCGCAGCCCATGCCGCCAACCTTGAGTTCCAACATGGCAATGCCCTCTTTGTAGATGATGATGGAGTGCGATCCGCGATCGCCCGTCCACTCTCGGGTTTGCCACGAGGACAAGGTCAAGCCACCCGCCGCACCGCGCATTTTTTTCAGGCGCCCCATCATCTCCGCCCGTGCCATGACGTATTGTCGGCAAGCCCCGGCACCGCCCGCACAAGACCGCCATGATCTCCGCCGACCTGCTCCACCTGCACGACCTGCTGCACCGCCATATCGGCCCCGGTTTCCATCTCATCCTCGCCATGCTGGCGGCCGAACTCCTCAACCTCATGGCCTTCCGCAAGCTCAACGGCCTTGGCATCGTGCCACGCACCGCTGCCGGCCTGCCTTGCATCGCCACGGCGCCCTTCCTGCACGGCGACCTGAAGCACTTCTTCGCCAACTTCCTGCCGCTGTGCGTGCTGGCCTTCCTGCTCGGCCAGCTCCTGCCGGCCTTCTTCTGGCGGATCACCGCGGCCATTGCATTCGGCACGGGTCTGCTGGTCTGGCTGCTGGCGCGCCGGCTCAACCACCTCGGCATGAGTGGCGTGGTCTACGGGCTCTTCGGCTTCCTCACGCTGCACGGCTTTCTCTCCGGCAACGATCTCTACCTCTTCATGAGCGTGGGGTTGCTGGTGCTGTACTCGGGGATTCTCTGGGGCGCGCTGCCGACGACGGCGAAGACGTCGTGGGAGTCGCATCTGGCGGGGCTGGCGGTGGGGCTCGGGGTGGCGTGGGTGCAGGCGAAAGGGCTCCCGCTCTCGCTGGGCTGACCGGCCGCCTGGCGAGTGGCGCTGCGGAGGGCAGCAACGCCGTGCTTGCTCCTCCGCACCCTGGACGGGACAGGAAGCGCGCTGGCTTCCGGTGGTTTCTATTTCAGCGGCAAGTCCCGCTGCCGCTCCTTGGCTTTGCCCTGCGGGCGGTCTTTCCCTTGGCGATCCTGGGCCCCTTGGGCGGGCTGGCGGTCGCGGAGGGCCTGGCGCTGGCGGTTCTGGTGGCCTTCCTTGTCTCTGGGCATGGTGTCCTCCCGTGTCTGCAGGTGAAGGCAATACGAAGGCATTGCCCACTCAGGGTAGTCCAGGAATCGCGACATTTCGCGCTCCTTCCCGTACCGGAGCCACGGCATGGCAGGTCACACGCAGTTAGTTAGCCCTTACGCAACCCTTGCCCTCACCGCCAGTGTTCCGTGTCCGTCCCCGCCGTCCGACGCCGCGCGGGCATTTTCCCCGACGCTCCTGCCGGCGCCGACTACGCTGTTCTCAAGTGGCTGGAAGCTGCTGCCCGTCGCGGCCGGAAAGGCCGGCCGGCCACCAGGAGCACACCCCGGGACGGGATTTCTGCACGGGGCGTTTGAGCTTCGCCCCACTCCAAAGTACTATACCTTT
>JAJNDL010000248.1 GCA_021156385.1 Moraxellaceae bacterium
ACCCAATGAAAAGGCCGGTATTGACCGGCCTTTTCATTTGCTATGCCCTGATGCTTTCCTTGCGACTGAACACCTTGGCTCCGTTCTGCCAGAGCTCCAGCTCGTAATCGACCCTGTCCCCTAACCGGAGTCCGTTGCGGATTTCACCGCCGCAGATCGGTTGCTGGCCCTTGATCTGGATGCGCTGGCTCTGGCGCAGTGCGGAAATCCCGGAGGGTCCGCTCTGCAGTGCCAGGAGACGCACCTCGAAGTCCTGGCCTTCGCCGGCCCAAACCCAAGGATTCACGGTTATCGCAGTATTGTCACGCTTGATGTGCAGCACCGCGTTCACAGCGGCATTTCGGGCAGTAATACTCATGGCTTGCCTCGACGTGAAGAACAGTTCCTTTGTCACGAGCGGGCCTGCAGGACAGGCCGCCCGCCTCACACAACCGTGCTGTCGTCCGTTTCCCGGTCGGCCAAACGTGCGGCCGGCATGAATGCCTGGCAAACCGTCTTACGACGCTTCACCTGATTCATGCCAGTTGCTGACTCGGTGTGACGGGTATGGGCCGATGCCTTCCGGCATCGGCCTGGACGCCTTACAACACGCTTTCCTGCTGCATGTGCCGCCTGACCCAGTTGCTGGCTTCAGTACGGTTTCGCACCTGTATTTTGCGGAAAATGTTGTAAAGGTGGGTTTTGACGGTGTGCTCACTGATGCAAAGATCGTAGGCAATCTGTGCATTGGTGGACGCCTCGCCGACGTGCTGGAGAATCTGTCGCTCGCGCTCCGTCAGCGTTTGCGGCACTGTCGAACGCGTCGGCGGCATGCGGCCGCGCTGCTTCTCGAGGCACTGCTCGAGCAGCCGGCGCGGCAACCAGTTCTGGCCCGCGAGGATGCTCTGCACGCCCTTCAGCAACTGCGTCTCGTTGCAGTCGGAGGGGAACAGCCCCTTCACGCCGGGCCATCGGATGAGCTGCTCGTAGGGGCTGTTGGGCTCGACCCACAACAGCGCCTGGCGCAGTTCCGGCTGGGCCGCATGCATGTATCCCAGATAATCCTGGACGGCTTCCGGACTGAGTCCGGCACAGTCGACCAGCACCAGGGAAAAGCTGCGAATCGCGTTGGAATCGTGCTTTGTCAGGGGAACGAAGGTGAAGCCATGGCGCGCGAATAAGCGCACCAGATGGGCCGGGGCTTGAGGAGTACTCCCCATCCAGCCCAGAGAACGGGTAGCAGGAATCCCGCCCCCAGGGAGAAGATGCTCGTCCATAAGCGCCACTCTGTCTGTAGTTACGATCCACTCCGGATCGATTCGAATTCTATTAACTCCCTTACCCCTCAGCAACAGGTATTGTTCGACACCAACATTATTCACAGTTCATGCTGCTGCCTAACTATTAGCCATTCAGCAGGAAGGCTTTGTTTAGGCAACACAAAATTTCTCGGCAAAACCCGGGGCCGTCGCAAACGTCGGTAACGTGAGGACAATTGCCTACTTTCATTTCCGCAGGAAACGCATGCGGGTCATCGCCGCGGGGGAGGCTTGGCCAGAATCAGCCGCCTCCTGCTAGGATGGAGCCCCTTTGAAGGAGCCCGCAAGGATGGCCAAGTCACCGCACCCGCAAGCCCAGCTGCTGCTCGAAGCCCATGTGGAATACATCCTGGCCCAGCTGGGTGGACAGCCTCTGGAGGAGCTGATCGAAAGCCTGGTGGACCAGCTGTTCGAGAATGCCCGCAAGATCACGCTCGACGAGGCCGTGACGCGCGAGATGATCAAGGCCACGGCACGCGGCTACGCCGTCGAACTCGAGCTTTCGGGTGCGATTCCGGAGCTGGTCGGTGACATTGCGCGCAGCCTGTACGCCCACCCCATCCATGCGCGCACCAGGGTCAGCGAATTGCTGTCCGACGGGCTTTTCTCGGAGTTCCTCGACAAGATCCTGGAGATGCGCGACCTTCACCAGTGGATCGTGCATGAGGCCGTGACAAATCCCGTGTACGCCGCCTTGGCCTCCGAATTACTGATGGAGGGCCTGCGCGGCTATGCCCGCCAGGGCAGCGACAAGGTGCGTGACATCCCGGGCCTCCGCAAGGCCGGCCGCCTCGCCAACCAGACCATCCTGCGCGCGGCGCTCCCCCTGATCGAGGAGACTCTCGAGGAAAGCCTGCGCAAATACATCCAGCGAAGCCTGCAAGGACTGCTCGACCGCAGCGAGAACTTCCTGCTGGGCCTGTTCGACGAGGAGAAGATTCGCACCCTCGTGCTCGATGCCTGGGACATCATCAAGCACAAGCGCATCTCCGAGTTCAAGGAAGGCGTATCGAGCCTGGATATCGAGGAATTCTTCGTCATCGGCTACGAGGCATGGCGCGAGCTGCGCGCCACGCCCATCTACGGCGCGCTGATCGACAGCGGCATCGATTGCTTCTTCGACAAGTATGGCGACACCACGCTCAGCGAGATTCTCGAGGAGATGGGTGTTACCCGCGAGATTGCCATCCGCGACGCCAACCGCTTTGCCCCGCCCGTGCTGGCCATGCTGAGGAGGAAGAAGCTGCTGCAACCCTTCATCCAGGAGCAGCTGGCCGGCTTCTATGCATCGCCCGCGGTTGCCGGCATCCTGGCGGCACCGGCCACCGCACCGGCCACCACGGCAAAGACCCCGGCCAAGCCGGCAGCCACTACCAAGGCCGCGGCTGCGCCCAAGGTCGGAAAACCGGCAGACAAACAGCCTGCCGCAAAAAAAAGCACGAAGGCCGCCGGCTCCCCCACCGCAAAGAAGCCCAAGGCGGGCGGCAGCGCGCCCAAGACCCGGAAGACGGCCAAGAACAAGGAATAGCCTTGCATCCTGTATCTCCGGCCACTGCCCGATGGCGAAAAAAGCATGGCCTTGGGCCGGGCAACCGGCTATGGTCACTGCGCTCCGAGAATTTTTTTGACCTGTCGCCATGCCCAGCCTGATTGCCCATAGCCTCAAGGCCTTCACCCGCGCCTACATCAAGCACATCCCCGAATCCCGGGACTCCCTGGTACGCCACCTCCGGCGCTACATGAGCAACTCGCCGATGCCGACCCTCCTGCCCCGCGGAGTTGCCGCGGAGCGTTTTCAGGAGGGCGAAATCAGGGGGCTGCGTGTCCGCGTGACGGCACCGGGACAGGTCATTCTCTATCTCCACGGCGGCGGCTATGTCTGCGGCAAGCCGCGCACCTACCTCAACCTGTGCGGTCGCCTCGCGAAGGAGCTGCATGCCGAGGTGTGGCTGCCCGCCTACCGCGTGGCGCCGGAACACCCCTTCCCCGCCGCGGTCCATGATGCGGCCGCAAGCTATGAACTCCTGCTGAAGCAGGGCTGGCGTCCGGACCAGATCACCATCGCCGGCGATTCGGCCGGCGGCGGCCTGACCCTGGGTACGTTGCTCTACCTGCGCGACCAGGGCCGCCCCATGCCGCGCTGCGCCGTCGTCTTCTCACCCTTTGCCGATGTCCGTTCGATCACGCCGAGCGTGGCCGGCAACGATGCCTCCGACTGGATGCTGGGCCGGGCCATGCTGGAAATGGGCCGGGGCCTCTATGCCGCCAGCCCCCAGGACGATGTGAACCCTTACGCCTCGCCGGCCCTGGGTGACTACACCGGGCTGCCGCCCCTGTTCGTCACGGTATGCGAGCACGAATGCCTGCGCGACGATGCCTATGC
>JAJNDL010000249.1 GCA_021156385.1 Moraxellaceae bacterium
ATTCCACCTGCGGCCAGCGTGCGGTGTATGAGCTCGGCCTCACCGGCATTCCCGTGGTCAACGTCAACAACAACTGCTCCACCGGCTCCACCGCGCTCTTCCTGGCGCGCCAGGCCATCGAGGGCGGCCTCGCCGAGTGCGTGCTCGCGCTGGGCTTCGAGAAGATGGAGCGCGGCGCGCTGGGCTCCAAGTTCAACGACCGCGAGAACCCCATGGGCCAGCACGCACAGGTGATGGTGGACGCGCAGGGCTTCAGCAGCGCACCGCCCGCCGCGCAGATGTTCGGCGGCGCCGGCCGCGAATACCGCTGGCAGCACGGCACCAAGAAGGAAACCTTTGGCAAGATCGCCGAGAAGGCGCGCCAGCACGCCAGCCGCAACCCCTACGCGCTCTTCGGCCAGGTGCTCTCGCTGGAGGAGATCATGGCCTCGGAGGAAGTCTTCGATCCGCTGACGCGCTTCCAGTGCTGCCCGCCGACCTGCGGCGCCGGCGCGGCCATCCTCTGCTCGGACGAGTTCGCGAAAAAGCACGGCATCAAGAATGCCGTGTACATCGCGGCGCAGGCCATGACCACCGACTACGCCTCGAGCTTCGCGGAGAAGTCGATGATCAAGATGGTCGGCTACGACATGACCAAGCAGGCCGCGAAGCAGGTCTATGAAGCCGCCGGCATCGGCCCCGAGGACGTCGACGTGGTCGAGCTGCACGACTGCTTCACCGCCAACGAGCTCATCACCTATGAAGGCCTCGGCCTCTGCCCCGAAGGCGGCGCGGAAAAATTCATCTGGGACGGCGACAACACCTATGGCGGCAAGTTCGTCACCAATCCCTCCGGCGGCCTGCTCTCCAAGGGGCATCCGCTCGGCGCCACCGGCCTGGCGCAATGCACGGAGCTGGTGTGGCAGTTGCGCGGCACCGCCGACCAGCGCCAGGTGAAAGATGCGCGCATCGCGCTGCAGCACAACCTCGGCTTGGGCGGCGCCTGCGTCGTCACCCTTTACCGTCGCGACTGAGGCCGGCGCGGGCCGCGTCTTGCCCGGACGCGGCCCGGTCCCTTCATCTTCCGGAGAGCAGCCCCATGAGCCAGATCCGCAAGCTGTCACCGTCGTCGCAGGCCGCCATGCTCCAGCCGACGCGCCGCGACATCCGCTTCCATCCGCCGGCCGAGCGCATCGCCGACTGGCACACCGCCGGCGGCCCGATCGTGACCGCCTTCTTCAACACCTTCTCCATCGTGCTGCCGGTGGGCGAGCGCTTCTTCATCGACAGCGTGCGCGCCTACCGCGACGAGATCACCGATCCCGAACTGAAGAAGGCCATCACCGCCTTCATCGGCCAGGAGGCCATGCACGGTCGCGAGCACGAGGAGTACAACAGCGCGTTTTTCGCCCGGGCGCCGATCGCGCCGAAGTTCGAAAGCTTCGTGCAGGGCGTGCTCTCGCGCCTCACCCGGCACTTCCCGAAATTTGTCGGGCTGAGCGGCACCATCGCGCTGGAGCACTTCACGGCGCTGCTGGCGGATGCCCTGCTGCGCGATGCCCGCGTGATGGAAGGCGCGGAGCCGCACTATGCCGCGCTCTGGCGCTGGCATGCGCTGGAGGAAACCGAGCACAAGGCGGTGGCGTTCGATACCTGGGAGGCCGTGATGGGGCGCGGCCCGAAGGCCTATTTCCTGCGCGGCCTCGGCCTCGTGCTGGCCACGGTGATCTTCTGGGGCCTGGTGCTGCCGGTCTTCCTGCAGGTGCTGCGCACCGAGGGCAAGCTCACCGACGTGAAGGCCTGGCGCCAGTTCTACCGCTACAACTTCGGCGAGATCGGGCTGCTGCGCGTCCAGCTGCGCAACTACCTCGATTATTTCCGCCCCGGCTTCCATCCCTGGGACCACGACAACCGCGAGTATCTGCAACAGATCGACGCCTTCCTGGCGGAGCAGGAAAAGCGCGCGGCGTGAGACGGCCACCGTGCCCTGCCCAAAAAGCCCCGCAGCCGCGGGGCTTTTTTGTTGCTGCAGGGCGTGAGGCGAGACGCACGGCGCGGACCGCCGGGTCTTCGCGCTGGCGCGTCATTCCGTACGGTGCGTGCGCATCCGTTTTTTTCACCGTACCGCAGGCATTCCCGTACGGCGTCAGTCCGTGCCCGCCCGGGCGTTGCCGGGGCGTGTGCTACTTTGCAGATGGAGATTTTCTCCGGGACGACCCACGGAGGATCAACGCATGAACAGGTACACAAGCATGGGGCGGGGCGGAGTGCTGCTGGTTGCCCTGCTGCTGGGCGGGTGTTCGCGGCAGGATGAGCCACAGGATTACGGTGATGCCGTGAAGGCGCAGGCCGAGCAGCAGGAATCCGCCGGCGATGCCTGGAAGGATGCCAAGGCGAAGGTCCAGGAAGGCCAGCAGCAGGTGAAGGAGGCGCAGGAGCAGGCCCGGGAAGCCAGCCAGCAACTCGAGCTGGGCCAGGCCAAGATCCAGAAGGGCCAGCAGGAAATGCGCGAGGCCGAGCAGGCCGCGCAATCCGTGACGACTCCGGCGGCCCCGCCGGCGCAGCAGGGCCAGCCGCCGGCGCAGCCCTGAGCCGCGTGCAGGTCCGCCACTCGCCGCCATGAAAAAGCCCCGGCATGCGGGGCTGTTTCAGGGCGACGGGCGTATCAGGCGGCGCGCACCCGCGCGGCCTGCGGACCCCGCGTGCCCTCGGTGCGGGTGAAGGTCACGCTCTGGCCTTCCAGCAGCGACTTGTAGTCGGTGTCGCTGATGATTTCGGAGAAATGCACGAAGAGGTCCTTGCTGCCGTCGGCCGGCGTGATGAAGCCGAAGCCTTTTGCATCGTTGAACCATTTGACGGTACCAGTATCCATTTCCGTATTCCTTCCATGAGGGGCAATGCCCGGTGCAGCATGAAAATCAAATGAGGACGCCGGGTGAGTGGAGTACTGCGGATGACCGGCAATGACGGGAGCGAGCTGACTTGATGATCCTGCTGCAGGACACGCTACGCGCGCAGCTCCCGGAAAGATAGGCGAATGCAGGTGGAATTCGTGGCGGCTGTGTAGCCGTTCGCAGGACATTTTTTTCTGCACGGGCCGCCGTGCAGAAGGGCCGCATGCCCGGCCGGGCACGCGCTGCGTGCGGCCGCCCCGTACACCCTGTCTATACTGGACATTCGCGGCACCCGCCGGACGTTCCGCCGCGCCATCAGAACAACGCCAGAATTTCTCCAATCACTCGCGCTTCCGCCTGCGGCGGCTGCCCCTGCATGTGGTAGCCACGCCGGCAGCGGCGCCGTCTTCCCGTAGTGGTGCCCGTGGCGGGCAGGCACAGGACCCCGGGCCCGAGGCCCGTACGCAGACAGGAGAATGCCATGACGACCATGTCCACCCCCCGGCTCATCGACCGCTACCTGCGCCAGGAGGATTGCGCCGCCTTCGGCGCCGAGCTCGACGCGCTGCGCCGGCGCATCCGCCAGTCGCTGGGCAAGCACGACGTGCGCTACCTGCGCCGCGTCATGCGCTGGCAGCGCCGCCTGGAGTACGGCGGCCGCGCCGCCATCCACGCCGGTGTCGTGCTGCCGCCGCTGTGGCTGGCGGGCGTCGGCGCGCTCGCGCTGTCGAAGATCCTCGACAACATGGAGATCGGCCACAACGTGATGCACGGCCAGTACGACTGGACCGGCGATCCCGCCCTCGCA